>NZ_QVLV01000029.1:0-68293 GCF_003435485.1 Eisenbergiella massiliensis | reverse complement strand
ATCCATGCCCTTAATTGCGCCGCTGTCATTTAAGGCGTTTAAATTCTGATTTATCCCATCAGTTGTCTGCTTCACTTCGGTGAAACCGTCCTCGATACGCTGCTCCAGGTCATTCATGTTCTGGCTGGAAAAGGCATCACCCTCTTTACTTATTGTCCCTTCCGACCTTTCCACGTCACATATTATGGACTGTTCGGTGCTTATATTTGTCAGTTTCCGGCGACCAGCATATTCAACCATGCGGTCTGCCCATGTTTTTTTCTTAAATGCCATTAAATTAATCCTCCTTCTCCAGAATAGAACTCTCCAGCATAAGCATAGTTTTTCTTGTTCCCGACATAGATATCGAAACAATCTTTCTGGATCTGCTCTATATCATTAATTTTTTGATAACTGTTCAGGGGGCTTTCAGGGACCTGCGGTGTGGTAGTCCGATGCACATAGTCCCTAAGTTTCTGAACACCTTGCCGAATCCGCAGATAATCAGAAGCCCGCGGCAGCTCCCCAACCTGCCAGTCATATTTGGCCGGAATGATAAGAGCTGCCAACTCACCAATAGTATCGTTATTTTTCTCAATCCGATTTAAGTCCCGTGCATTCAAAAATCCTTTCTGATTCCGCTCCTGGATATCCTCCACCGTCCGGTCCGTCACAAACCATGGAAGGTCATACACCAGGGTAGTATCATATTCACTTCGGTTCCCAGCCGCGTCAATCATTTCTACCCATAGATGATAGGTGTTATCTTCCGTAGCCGGCGCATATCCATACCATTTCCCGTCCCGAGACTGGAAGGTTGTGGAGTCTCCATTTATGGTGCCTGCGACATACACAATGTCACTGGGCGCCGCAACAGCTATGTATGCCACATTCACCACTCCTTATTATTCAATTTCAAGTTCAATTTCTATGCTGCTGGACGCTGCTGCAGGATTAGGTGTTATCCTTACGCTCTTAATTTTCGGGACGCTGGTATCAATCTTAAAGTTGATGGTTACAGGCGTTGTAAGCCCTGCAGCATCCTTTGCAGTTACCACAAGTGTATTATTCCCTTCGGCGGCGGTGAGAGCTTTACTGAATGCACCATTTGTCACAGTTATGGCTCCAACATCCACTCCGTTAAGTTTCGCAGTTACAGTAACCGGACTGGATGTTGCGTCATTAGTTGTACCTGCAAGCGTGATAGACTTAGTATTTGTAATAAGTCCATTATTAGGGGATGTAATGTTCAACGAAGGAGGAACAGTATCTACCTTGATAGAAGCTGTAACAGCTGCCGCCGCGTTCCCGTCATTGTCTTGCGCATTGATGGTTATAGTATGATCCCCATTGGAAAGTGCCGTTTGCGGAGTGTAAACAAACTGATAACCGTTCGTAATTGCCGTTTTGACCATTCCTGTACTGGATTCATTGAATGTATTACCATCAATTTTCAGACTTACAGTCGATGTTTTTACGCCGGAACCATTTGCTTCATCAGTAACTTTAAAGGTAATGGGCTGCTTATTGTTGGTTACGCGCGCTCCATTTGTCGGCGTTACCAGTACAATCGTAGGTTTATTAATTTCATAAACCTGCAATTTCAAGCTATTACCTATTTCAGAATCTGATACATCATAGGTTACTACTGTGCCAGCATCATTTGTAATTTCTACTAATACAGGGTAGTATTTTTCAGTTCTATTAAAACTTGTAATTGCGGGAGCTGTTGGCTTACCTAACCAATTGCCGTTGGAATTTTTAGTGTAACTCGTCCAGACTCCATTTATTTGTGTCCTTACTTTCGTAATTGCCATATTATAAAATACCCACACTTTCTCCGGCTTTTAGCTCTTGACCGGAATAATATGTTGATTGCTGAAAAACGATTGGCACGTCCTCAGCATCGATAATTATTGTAAGCTTCTGATTTATTTCTGCCGGATTAGGAGTTATTGTAATACTGTTTAATTTAGGTTTATTCATCAAATATCACCCACACTTTCGTCTATATACAATTCCGTACCGGTATAGTAAAACTCGCTCGTGTACTTGTAATATCCCCGGAGCTGCGCTGTTGATATATACCCGCCAGTCAGGTCAGTTTTAATGCTCTCCAGGCCCGCAGCATAGCCGCCGCGGCCAACCAGTGTATTTTCCACTGACGCCCATTGTCCTGGCCGCTCCTGGGCTGCCAGATAACGGATATTAAGGATTAATGACAGCTGGTAATAATCCAAAATTGCCTGGGATATTATTTTTGCCTGACCGTAATTAAACAGCGTGCCGGTGAAACTTTTCGCCTTCGGGTTCTCCCCGGCTTTGAGTTGCGGAACGGAAGAGGATACCGTGATATCCTGCTTACTGTATTGCCGTCCATATATAGTAACGGCAGCTTCTTCCGAAAGCCGGAAGATAATGTAATTTGTTTTTGCCTCTACAACCTCCCCGGTGCTTACCCGAAGGGCTGACACAGGGCTGTTAAACTTCACTTCATTCAAGCCGGCGGGATAGGTAGTTTCCTTCACCAGTTCCTTCTCTTCTGCGCCCTCTGTGTACTCGGTAAACTTGATACTTACCTCACTGATGTAAGTATCTTGCTTAGTTGCTGTGGAAAACTTGCGGCTCCGGGGGATATCAGACTGTATTAGTCTCGAAGGTTTATATATCCACACATTGTCTCTGCGGGCGGTTTCTGCCACGGCGCCGCACGCGAAGAGGACTTCCCGAAGGGCTTTCCGGCGGGTCTGGATTTTAAGCCAGCCGTACAGCGGTGTTGCGGCCACATCCTCCGCCACCTCAAAAGGGATGTCGGTACCGGCAAAAATCTCCGCCAGTACATTCCCGGCCAGCTCCCCGTTATATACCCTGCCGTCCTTAAAGTCCGTATCATCCAGCAGGCCGATGTAATCTGTGGCCTCCATTTTTGCCAGGCTCTTTTCGCTGCCTGGCGTTGTCAGGAAGTAACGCCCCAAGAAGAGACGCTCTCCGTCCACAATTTCATAAGGTTCGATATGCTGCTTTTTTTGTAGCGCCTTGTGAAGCCCTTCGCTGTTCGCAAGGTTGAATTCATTTGCACGGTCGATAAACTGAAAAGTCAGCTTATTAATTTTTAATGTGTTTGAAATCGGATCCGTTTCCTCCACCAACGATGCAGTTTTGATGTCATTCTCATTCCAGGTGACCACAACTCCATAATCAATTCCCCATAACTTCACATACCGATAAGGCTTCGCTTTCTGGAATTCAACCTCCAGCCGGCCGTAGTTTTCTACAAGGTTCCGCGCGTAATAATCGCGGGAATCAGGCTGGAAGCTCTTGAGCGCTATCATATTTCCCGCCAAGTCATACCAACGTACTTGAAACTGTACGGGGATTTCCCCCACAAAGTGGAACGTAAGGCCTGTACTGGTGTGGTTTTCAGAAAATAATATGATAAGCACAGGATTTTTCTGAAAAAGGCCATTTTCATCTGATAATTCAGATGACCAGAAGGGGATTCCTTCTGGCTTATCTGGCAGCTCCGGCATAGTGCCGTCCAGAAGAAAATAATCCTGCTCCAGCGTCCCGTAATCTGAAAATGCGGTGTTGTCCCTGAGCAGAGACTCCACCGCAAAATTCTGATTATCCATCGTGGACGGAATGCTATCTTGTAATGCTGTTGTATCCTTAAGGTCATATATTACCTCAAAACTGGTTTTACTCATCCGGGTTTCCTCGCCGGGCTTTTCGCCGTAAATTTACATGTCAATGCTTTGAATCTAACCGTGTCTTCCAGAATTTTTTCAATTTCATCTGTCACCGAAGAAATATATCCGGTAAAGGTATAAGTCCCTCGTGAAGTCGGCAGCTTAAAGGTATGAAATGGTACGGGCTGAGTCAAATGTTCATATAGTTTCATGTACAGGTCAACATCATTTATGGTTCCAAAAGACATCGTATAATTGTAGTACACACCTATCAATTCCCGGTATAACTCTCCATCCTCTGTACGTTCGGCGGTTTTGTCTAAAAAAGGCGCCTCTCGTTTTATTGACACAAGAGGAACCATATACTCTTCTCCGTCAATAGAAATACCCTGTGTAAAGTCTTTCATACCATTAAACCCCCAGTACTTCAACGTCATACCCTTTGCGGTTCATAACTGATAACATATCCTCGACAATGGCCTCCCCGACATCCTGTCCATTAATCTGTAATACTATTTTTGTTTGCCCACCGCTGCCGAATCCCAACGCGGATAATTCCTCCCGCAGGCCTTGCCGGATAGTATCCAGCGGAGCTTCAATATTGGTATGACCTGGACCCTGGTCATTTATCCACGCCAGGAACGGATTCCCTCCCCGCAGGACGGCACCTGTTGCCAGTTTGGGGACGTCTGCTAGAACAGGACTAACAGCTGTTCTATAGACCGCGGTTCTTGCATAGCCGCCGTCACCGGTTGAGCTTCCGCCGCCACCGCCTCCGAAGAAGTCCTTAATTCCCTGTACTTTATTGAGTACCCATTCAATTTTTTCTCCGATCCAGTCGAGGAACTTTTGGAAGAATTCTCGGATGCTGTCTATTATGCTTTTTACATTATCCTTGAATGTTGTAAAGATTTTCTTTGCGCTGTCCCATGCACCTTTCCAATCCTTATCTATAAGTTTTCTAATTACATCAATAATTCCGACAAACATATCTTTTATCAAGTCACCGATTGCTTTTATCGCCTGCCAGAAGGCATCGAACATGTCTCCTGCGCTTTCCCAGAAGCCATTCCAAGCTGGCATGACCGTGTCATTGATAAATTCCATCAGGCCGTTTAAATCGGCCATAATCTCTTCCACCACTTTAATAATAACTTCAATTATTAATGAAATGGCTTCCGATAATATAGGAACTGCAAAGGATATGAACCACTCAACCAGCGGCTGCAGGAACAATTCCCAGAAGTTTTGTAGGTGGGTTGCTATCTGTCCAATAAATTCCACCACATTATTGACAAATGGCGTAATATATTGGGTCAGCAGTTCGGATATTTTCTGGGATATCCGGTCGATTATTGGTTGAATATTCCCATTCCATACGGTAAGGATTGTATTTACGATAGAGGTCAAACCCGCCGCTATGCTATCAAAAAACGGCTTAAAGTGCGCATCATATACCGCATTCAGGTTATCAAAAATACTATCTATGGAGGTTTTAAGCCCCTCCAGAATAGTTGCGGCTCCAGAAAGAAGCCCTTCCAATGCCGTCCGGAAGCCTTCCTGATTTTCCACAATCGGCTGGATCAGCATGTTCAGGATATCGCGTCCCAGTTTCAACGCGACTTCCAGCAGCCCCATTCCCGCATCGGCAAATACACCAATCAGTGCCGACACGAAACGGATACCACTTTCACTGGCAAATGCTTCAAAAATGTAGGCAATGCTCTGGAACAGCTCTGACAATAGGTTATTTATTTCCGTGCCAATGTTGAAAACGGATACCAGGAAATCCTTAATCCGTCCCGTATTGTTTTCCAGGTATTCACCCAGGCCGCCGACAAAAGCCGCTGCAATCGTCAGGCCTATACTTGCTATGGAGCCTACAAGGGAACCAAACATATATAGCAAAGACTTTGCCCAGGCATCCGCTGCGCTTC
The DNA here is from genome assembly GCF_003435485.1 of Eisenbergiella massiliensis. Classification (NCBI taxonomy): domain Bacteria; kingdom Bacillati; phylum Bacillota; class Clostridia; order Lachnospirales; family Lachnospiraceae; genus Eisenbergiella; species Eisenbergiella massiliensis. The sequence goes on along the minus strand of NZ_QVLV01000029.1, from coordinate 62,688 downwards.
TTACAGCCGGGTCATTCCAGATATCCAACAGGGCTTCTTTTATCTGTTCCAATCCTTTTTTTATTGTTTCCAAACGCCCGCTGGGGTCCCCCAGACCATCCCAGAAACCATCTATGAAAGCGTTCTTCAATTCCTTCATGTAATCCAGAATCGGTTTTAGCTTGTCGCGTATTCCGTCAAGCCACCCCTTCACCTTTGGATCCACCGGCACATTTTCAAACATATCGGCAGCATTTTCTCCACCGCCCGATGAGTCCTGTTTCTGTAGTACGTCCAAGTCGTCAAATTTCGCCAAAGCTCCCGCTGCCTTTTTCGCAGCTCCGGCCGTCCCGCTGAGAGACTTATTGTAGGCATCCTGTACCTGCTTCGCACGTGTGAAAGTGCTCTTCCCGCCCAGTATTGCAATAAACTGAGCGACATAGGTCATTGCCCTGGATATGGTATTAATCAGCTGCACAAGCCATGGAATTACCGTCTGTACAATTGGTGCAAAGGCTGCCGCGAAGGAATTACCCAGAGTTGCCTGTGCATTTTTCAGCGACTGCACACTGTTGGCATAATTACCGGAATACTTCATCAGGTTTTCAAACCCTTTTTTCATTCCGGCCACCATTGCGTTAAAACCTTTTGATATCCAATTAAAAATAAGCAGAGAAAGCAGCAACCCCTTCATTCTGGATGCCATTGTGCCAAACATTGATTTTGTTTTCCTGGCACCGGTATTCATTTTATTGAAGGCCTTCTTCCCTTCTTCACCCACGTTTTTCAGGCCTGTAGAAAGGTCTTTCTGCTGTGCTTTGGCGCCAACCAACTGCGCCTTATATTCTTTTACCGCCTGTTCTGCTTTTTGCCACTCCACATAGGCGTCATCATATTCCTGATTGCCGAATCCCAACCCTCTGCTTTCCAGTTCCTGGAGCACGCCTCTGTAATGAGCCGCTTTATCTGAGAGGTTATCCCACTCTTCTTCCATCTGTTGGATTTTTGCAGTTGATTTATTGGCAATTCCGGCAAACAAAATAGGAATATCCTGAAAGCTCTGTTTAATAAAGGCCAGCATATTTTGAGCTGGTTTAAGTTGCTTTTCCATCCCCGTTGCTGGGGATTCTCCTAACCCATTCGCAGCGTCATTTGCCTTCCTGGTTTCTTCTGCTATAGTACGCATAGATTCCGCTGCCTTCTCTGCCACATCGGAAAGCCTGGTCTGTTCCTGATTTAGCTCTGCAGTATCCTGTACTGCCTCTTCAATAACATTTCCATTCCAGTCAAATGTAGTTCCATCAGCCAGATGGATTTTTGTATTCTTAAAAGCATCATCCAGATTCTGTGCTTCTGATGCTGCCTTTCTTGTCTTATCTGCAAGACTCTCCATACCAGCGGCCGCATGCTGTGCAGTATCCGCAGTGTCTTTATTTAATGTTACCTGGTCAAGCGCCTTCCCTGTTTCTTCTGCCTTTTTCTCTGTAGCTTCCAGGTCGGCTTCCAGTTTTACAACTTCACTGTTGTCAATCTTTGTTTTTACACGGATTTCTGCGTCATATGCCATATTATCACCCCAATCCTGCCAGCCGCCTGAAATCTTCTACTGCTGCAATATCTTCGTCTGTTTCTTTTTCTGCTTTTTTCTTTCCAATTTCATACCGCTTCTTTGCCTGCCGATAGAAAGCTTTTTCCTTTGGATCCATCTTCCCTTCCAGTTTTTTTGCACGGATATCTGCAATCCGTGTAAATGCACAGTCATCCAGTGTTGTCAGCAGTCCCATGAATACCCAAAAATGGAGGCTATTTTCTTCATAGACCGGAATCAACTTTTTATCCTCCAGCTGATAACCAACGCAATGTTTTCCAAGGTCATTTAGATCAATCCCGTACTGTTTCCGGAAAGCGCTATAAATACGCCACTGATCCATATCCCAGTCCATGACCGGATCCTCGTTCTTTTCGCCGGTATCCTGATTGTCCGTATTCCAGCCCCCCATGAACCAGACAATTCCGTCAAGAGCTTCCTGCACTGTTTCCGGAGGATCTAAAAAGAGAAGGTCCGATGCAAGCTGAACCTTCTCACTTTCTGAAATTTCCGTATCTTCCATTAACTGCATAATCTGTATGCCGTTCTGGAATGCGGGGTCAATTCGATGACCGTTCCATTCCTCAGGCAGCGGATCCAGAAGAACGTTATACATCACTGCCGGGCAGGGTCTTACGCTTTGTAGAGGCAGCACCCTTACGGCTACGGTTGTACTTCAATGACAGATTCTTATTGCGCTCTTTTCCAAGCTCTTCAATCACCGGAGTGAGCTGCTCTAAAAAGTCCATAATCAGCAGGTCGTCCGGCACCACGTTCCCGAATACCTTCCGGCAGCATCCTTCCCCGAAAAGCACGTCCAGGCGCTGGCAGCACTCCTGATAGGTTTGCGTCCGCTTCCTCATAACCTCGCGTACGACTTCCATATCTTCCAATGTATCTGCTTTATGGGTATCCCCATACTGTTTCAGTTCCTTTTCTTTATCACCAACCCATACAAGCAGGTCAGCGAAGCGATCAAAAAAAGTGCTGTCATTGACAGACACTTCAATGTATTCTCCTTCATCGTTTACTTTGATTTTCCGCAGGCCATTGTCCACCTGCAGCTCTCTGAAAAATTCTCCCATCGTTTGCCTCCTTAATTACCTTCAGACATTTCGCCTTCTGTAAATGTTTTTGTTTTTACATTGAAAGTTCCCTTCACTGCAGATCCTTTTCCACTTAATTTCACGGAATTGACTACGTTGCCGCCAGCATCACCGCCAGTATTATTTACCGTAACAGCACAGTTGCGCTTATATGCGGTATAAATTCCTTCGCTTATTTTATCCTTTAAGCGGAAGCGAACATAAGATGTTGTCGCCAGTGTACCAGTTGGAAGTTCATCCACCATTTTGTCAATCCAAGCCTGTGCATCATCATCCACGCAGTCCTGTTTTTCTACTTCAACGGAAGGTGTATATGACTTTACATTCGAATCCCCGTTTTCCTGATTTATCCACTGGTTTGTTTCCTCATCCGGATTCATTTCTTCTGTCAGGGAACTGATACCATTCCCCAGCAGCGCCCAAGTGGGGGAGCCGCTTCCCATTGAGGTATCTACATAATGCAGTAACTCATGTCTTTTCATGTTTCATTCTCCTTTACATATTCATATTCAATCGCTATTGTCATCTGATATACAGCATTGGAATTATCCGTCACATTTATATAGAAGGGAGTGGAAACGCTGATTCCAGTGCATCTATAGCCATCGAGAACAGGATACTGTTTTTCTCTGTTTTTCTGACTTATCCATTCTGCAATTCCCTGTCCCCAGGCATTATTGGCAATGCGCTCCTGTTCGCTTTTCGCATCCAGGCGCGCCATCAGCTGATAATAGTTGGTATGTATCTCCACACCATTGATATAATACTTTACATTCTCCTGAGGAGCCTTCATCAGGCTATAGGATACTGTCCGGCTCTCCAGCTTGTCTACGCCGATCCGTTCCTTTTCGTATCCACCCAGAAAATTTATAATACCCTCAATTACTGTCACTTCTTTACCGCCTTTCTGGCTGCATCCTCTACAGCCTCTATGCCGCCCTCTTGCATAGAACGATCAACCCAGTGACTGCCCCTCCGGGGCGCTCCCTGGTACTGCAATTTCCTGTCCGTGGGAACCTTCGTTCCATTTTTCTTCGCCCATGTACTCCCTGTCTCAGGGTCAATATATACAATTCCCTCATGAACGAAATGGGCATATGGGGTTTTCCATACCACTTCTCCGCTTCCAATTACGGTATTTTCAATCCCGCTGCGGATTAATCCCGTACCACTTGCCCCGCCTGCAATATCCATCGGCACATAAGGCTCGCAGACATCCAGTACAGTCTGGTCTACCATTTGCTGCACTGCTCCGCCTTCTTCCAGTCCCAGGGATTTCAGGCATGCTTGAGCGTCAAAATTTTTCACTTTGCCACCACCTTGATATGTTTAAGACGGGGTCTGTTCCGGTTGTCGGCTACCGCAGTCACGTCAAAAGCCAGGTAATCCTTGCGCAGCTGGGATACTCCATAGTCGGCATTGACCTCCTGCGCAACCTCCCCGCATACCACTACGTCCATACCGTTGCGCGGGTCCAGCGTCCAGTAATCTCCCGCCTGTTCCTCCGGCAGCGCAGAGTATTCTTGAGGAGTCAGGAAGGGCTTATTTGCCTCATATATCCATTGGAAATTTACAGTAATAGATTCTTCCGGCTCATCCGTAAACACGCCGTCTGCTGCCGTCACACGCCGCTTTCCGTGCCTCCATTGCACCCCATGAACCACAGTTCTATACCAGTGTTCCCCGTCAGGTTCCCGCCTGTAATTGTATACAGTCATTACGTCCGTAAAGAATCCCATTCCCATATCAACCACCCTCAATAAAATCTGTTTTTTCCTTACAACGATAACACCACATAGTTTTTATGTGACCGGCGGCCCTGTTCTTCCTGGCACGTCTGGGAATCGTCATTACTGCCCCACATTCACTGCAGACTAAATCTTTGTATACCATTTTCCCCTTTCTCATAGCGCCCCCATCAGTCCAGTGCCGGACAGCCAAACAAAGCATTCACACCGCAAGGTTTCTTCTACCTGAGCCGGCGTCACCTGCTCATAGGTTTCCGAATATCCATCATTACTGACGGATTTCACATTGCTGCCGGCTCCGGCCTCTTCCAGTTCTGCCTGCCGGTTCAGCAGGTTCGCCACGCAGGCCTTTACCTGGTCCATCTTGTAGCCGGCGGCATCCCGCGCCCGATTATGGGTCAGGATATCCACCTTCATTTCAGCTGCCGGCCGGCGCCGTTCAAACTCCTGCTGTGTCAGCTGAGGAAAATGGGAGTTATACCACTCCCAATCTATGTAAGCCATATAACTCCCTCCTTATCATTTTGCTGGTGTCGCCTCCGGCACCTTCTCTGCAGAAGCCATTTCCAACTCTGAAATCCGGTAACGGAGAACTTCAACTTCTGCCTGCAGTTCCTTGTTAGCTGTTACCAGCTCCTTATTTTCCTTCCGCAGCTTGCTGTCTGATTCTTTGGCAGCCTTTTTCCCTGCGCCCATTCCAATCATTGTACTCATAGCTGTCCTCCTTATGCTTTGTGACTCAGATAGATACCGGCCACTTTATTTTTGTACACATCCACCAGCCCGTATTTACGGTACTTTACGATATCCGCATCGGCGTCCGGGTTCGCGGAAGCAGGAATAATGTTGGAAGCCACATGCTTATCATGCTTGATGATAGCGGGCTTATGGATGATCATGAAGTTGATGTCTTTTCCTGCCTCTGCCTTTTTGTAATGCCCGGCCTCTTCTCCTACTGTTCTACCATCCAGCAGGTCGATTGCCGTGTAAAAGCGGCCCTGAGGCACCGGCTTCTTAATAGCAAAACGTGCCAGGATTTCTTTGGATTTATAAGTGTCCATCATCATGAGAGCATTCAGCAGATTAGAGGTGGCATACAGAATCCTGCCTTCCTCGGGAACCTCATCATTATCCATTTTGTTTTTGGCTTCCAGCAATTCATTCAGGAAGGCTTCTGCATCCGCCAGCGTCTTTGCTTCACCTTTAGATATTCCATCAATTCCTGCCAGTGTAGCAAATGTAAACGCATCCGCTTCCGGTGCTACCTTTGTCCGCATCAGCTCCGCGCCGGCCATCCCAAATGCAATGTTATAAGTTTCCTGGTTGTCCATGACGTCAACAGACAGTTTTGCACCACGGTCATAATTGTACTCTGTGGATACCCATTTCAGGTCTACGGTCCCCTGTGTATATCCGCTATTGCGGTCATAATCTCCCAGGCCGGTTACTGCAATCTGGGGATATACAATCTCCCTTGCATTGGCACCTGCACGCGCCATTGCAGGATCGCCTGTCAGGTCGGATGTTACAGACTCTCTCTGGTACACCTCATCCAGGAGGGGTACAAAATTCTTTGCTAAAACAATATTGTTTGACATGCTTTTTCTCCTTTTCTTCTTTACTCAGTTTTTACCGGGGGAAGCCCCATTGCAGCACGCATGACTGCATCATCGGTTCCACCAGATTTTTGTTTCACTGATCCAATAACATCACCAATTTCAGCCGCTTCGTCAGCCTCGCCGAAGAGCATCTTGCTGTCCTCTGCTTCCGTCAGTGCCTTGATAGCCGCGCCAACGTCATCCTTCTGATTTTTAGATGTTTTCAAGGCATCCACATCCAGCAGAGCACGGATAGCTTTTGCATTCTTGCCTTTTGCTCCATGGATGCTTTCAGTCAGCAGGTCATCAAAATCACGGTCAGCCAGTTTCTGCTGGAACTCTGTTTCCTTTGTTTGCAGGTCAGTTTCCAAATCCGTAATCTTCTGCTGCAGGCCGGTGACGTCTACGCCTTCAAACTTTTTCAGATCCTCTTTCAGACTGTTGATTGTTGTCTCACTGGCAGACGCTTTCTGCTCTGCGGTTTCCAGTTTCTCTTTCTGGGCTTCATAGTCCTTTACGGTCCTATAGTTTTCCAGGACCGCCTTCTCAAAGTCTTTCTTTTTGTCCTCAGGAACTTCAAACCCAAATTCTTTCATCAGTTCAAAAATGTTTTTCATGTAGTTTCTCCTCCTAAAATAATTTGTGAATCGGGCTTTCCCCGATCCGGGAATTTATGTATAAAAAGAACCGGTGCGCATTAACATCGGTTCCTCTTAAGACATCAAATTTTATTTTACAGCCTTAGTTCGTTCCTCCTGAAAAGATTTCCATGCCTGGGTTTTAGTCAGGTCTGTGGTTCCGCTTTCCACGCGCAGACGTTCCGGTTTCTGCCGCACCTCGCAGATATCGCAGAAGGAGTTATACTCCTTCGTTTTCTGCCGGATTTTTGCTTTTACAGCTGCAGCATCTTCCCCCAGTTTTTCCAGCGCTTCCTTCTCCCGCTTAAGCGCCCGGATTTCTCTCTCCCGTCGGCGCATCCCTTGCAGCACATCATAGTAGGAATATGTCCGGCCATTAATCTCTTTGTCCTCCGGCTCTGGGTCGTACTTCACCGGGGTACTGACTCCCTCGAAAAAGGGGTGATGGTTATGCCTGCAGTTGACACCGTGCAGTCCCTCTATATCCCCGGTCCCATCCTGAACGCTGTATCCGGTACATTCCTGCAAGTCATTTATTTCCATACCTATCCGCTTTTCTTCCTCCGGATGCAGCTGGCCGTCTATACTGTAAACCTTTCCCTGCCACTCCTTATGATTCTTGATTCCTTCTCCTTTATCGCGGGCGCCCCAGTGCGCGGATACCTGCACCATGGTAACGCCTGTTTTCTGGATGTTGGAATTGCATACCTGTGCCGCCAGCTGACCAGCCGCCGTATTAAGGCACATCCGGGAAGCCGTGTCCAACTGATAGCTCCGGCCGCTATCATAATCAATGGTACGCAGGCCACTTCTGGCAAGGTCCTGTATCACTTCTCTGACACACTGTTCTCTTGTCACCGCGCCGCTGGATGCCTTGACTAGCGCCTTGTCCAGTTCCTTCTGGTACACTTCTTTCACCGATTCCATGCCAGATGCAGTACGGAAGCCTGTTGTCCGGGTGAGGTTCTTAAGCGTTCCCCGTGTTTGGTCTTTCATGGCCTGGGTAATCTGCTTGAGGCTGCCGTCCTCTTCCAGGTTCACGCCTGCAGAATCCCACAGACTGATATCGTCCGCCCAGGACATATCTCCAGCACCATCGATTACCTCACCTGCTGCTTCCTGTGCCTTACCCGTTATCTCTGCAAGCTTTGCAGCAACTTCGCGCTTAAAGGCCAGTGTGTTTTCTTCCACCTGCCGCTGGAACGCCTTATCCGCCCGCAGGATACGCATCACTTCCGCCCGGATACGCGCCGGGCTGTATCCCATCTTCTGCAGCGCTTCCACTTCCAGCTCTGCGGTCCTGGTATACATCATCGTATTTTTTATACGCTGCGCTACATCCGTAATCACCCAGGCTTCCAAGTTCTGGAAGAGCGGAGCCAGGGCACCAGATAACACATCCAGCTGCTCATCACTCAACATTGTTTAATCCTCCGGTTCATCCCCGGAATCCGGGTCCATCTGCCCTTCCGCCAGGTAAGCCCGCGCCTGTTTCTCATCACAGTTCAGACGTTCCATGATATATCTTATGCGAAAGATTGGGATATCCGAAAAAGAGACAGCATCGGAGCGCATCTGCTCCAATTCTGCTTCCTTGTTGGTTATGTAGGAATCGTCAAATTCCACATTTACTTCTGCCTCGATATCCCAGCTGCCACCCTGGAAGGTATTAGCGAACCACAGTACTGCCCGTACTATGTCCTGTATGTACCGGATAGCTTCCTGCCGCTGCCGATTCAGCTCCTGCATCATATCCTGACGCTCACCGGCGTATTCCGTGGCCGTTTTGATCTGGCCATTTTCAAAACTGTATTTTTTCGTACCATATCCAAACATGAGGGAAAGCAGTGAAAGCGCCAGTTCAAAAGTTTTCGTAATCTGGTCAACCCGAATTTCCGGATTGTATTCATGATACAATTCTTTATCATCCGGAAGCTTTTTCCCCAGAAGAACAAACAACTTTTTAACTTGTTCGTTCGGGGTGATCGCCCTTCCATTATCGTCAAATTTGCACAGTATCTCATTAATCAGTACCAGTTTATCCGCCTTGTCCAAGTCCCCGAAGAGGACATTGAAACACAGGTCCAGAATTTTCAGAATGGGAATGGCATTGTAGAGCTTCGGCAGGCCATACCCTTCCATGTCATCCAGATTATTGACCTCAGCGTTGCGCATCACCGCAAACGGCTTCACGTCTCCCAGTTTCAGGATGACGGTGCGGTCTTCCTGAATATTTCCATGTTCGTCAAAATAGGCTGTCTCTGCTGAGTACAGCCCGTTTTCATCATGGGTGAATAGCACCAGCGTAGTAACTTTCTTTCCCTTTTCCAGGCCGCTCCCAGAGAAGGCAGCCTCTGTTACTATGTCATCCACCACGGTCAGCGGTACAAAGCATTCAGCTTCCACATAATTCAGCCGTATCTGGCCGCCCTGGACCTTGCCGGACTTCATGATTGTTGCTTTGTCCAGGCGCACGTAGCAGGCCACGGTCCCGTCAGCTGCCGTTTTCTCCAGCTGCTTTCGGTACTGGGTCTGAAACTCGCTGGCGTTCAAAACATCTTTGACAAAATCACTTTGTCCCTTGTTTCCGGAATTAATCTCCAATATTTCACACAGGTTCGCGTCATCTGAGCAGCAGCGCTTCCCGAAGTTCAGCTGCAGAAGGTTATACGGCACGTTCTGAACCGTGTGACGCTTATGGAACTCGGGAATCATCCGGTTGGCATACCAATCATCACAGGAGCGGATAAGACTCAGCGCTTCCGAATTGGTCCGATATCCTTTTTTTAGTAAATATGTTTGCACGCAATTTTCCATATCTGCCCCTATCTATCTAAATCAATATATTTCACAAAATCCAGCCAGGAATAACAGAATCCGTCCCACCAGTCATTGCAGTTGCCTATATTCTTGTCCTCCGGCTGGTCCGGATGCTCATCATCCCAGCGCAACTTCTGAATGGCCGCAATCAGCATTGTGCAGCGCCGGTTGATAAGAAGACGCCCGGTGCTGAACAGCAGGTCAACCGTTTTAGGCCGCTCGGATATCTCATTTTTTTTGCATCCGGCAATATTCCGCCAGGGAAGCCCCGCCTCTTTTGCGGCGCTCCGAAGGCTGTTAATCATTGTTGTGCTGGCACTGTCCGGGAATACCCAGTCCACATCACCATACTGGTCAATAATCCGGCTGTAGAACACTACGAACTTATCACAAATACACTTGCTGTCTACCTCCTGCGTCACCGGCAGGTGGTCTTCTTCCAGAGGAAGCAGCGTGTGATATTTTATAAATCCTGTAGCAACATAGGTTGTCATAGAGCCGTTGCCACCGAAGTCAATGCCAATTGTTATCATATCCAGCCACTTCTTCCGGCCGTCCCTCTGTGCCTGCTTGATACGTACTGCAAACCATTCCTGCATCTGCGCATCCGTGTAAAGATATGGTTCGGGGTTATCCGCAAAGTAGCGGAAGATAATCCCCTCCGCCACGGCTCTGTGCCCCAGGATATCACGCTCATACCAAACAGTCCCCTTGCGGTATGTCTTAAGCACAGCGCGAAGCTGGTCGTCAGATATGCTGTAGTTGTCAGCAATCGTGAAAAGGCCGTAATTATATCCGTATCCCGGGTCCGCTTCCTGCATTTCCTTGTGATAGTTCAGTATTTCTGTGTAATACCAGTGCTCTTCTTCCTTCGGGTTAAGGTCATGGAATATTTTCCTGTCCGCACTGGATAACGTTCGGTCGAATACTTCTTTCAGGAACTTCGGATGACATTCGTTGGCTTCGGTAACGTAGGCCATGCCGTAGGTGTTACCCTTGATAAGCTTCTCATCGCCATCCTTACCGCCACCGGATACAAGAATAATCTTCTCTCCGGTTGGAGTCTGAACATACACACAATCACGGTCTTTGTACTTTCCTTCCCGGCAGCGTCCCTCAAAATAATTGAGCAGGCCGTAGCCGTCACAGTCCAGGATATTAAGCTTTGCTGTTGCATTGGACACGCCGGATACCAGATGCAGCTTGTTCGGGTGATTTTCCATGAGCATACAAAAAATAAGCGTCTGCAAAACGTTCTTCCCGCCACGCTTCCCACCTTCGGCCACATTGAACCAGCTATCGAAGCACCGGTATAAGTAATCCTCCTGCCGCTGGCTGAAAGGAGCTGGAATGTTCATTCTGCATCACCTCAACAGTTATTTCGACAGTGATATGCCCTCCAATTGGGGAAGAACATACCGCAGGGAAGGCCTGCCTTGATTAACGGTTTAACAATCTTCCACCGTTTCCGCGGTTCTAATCTTGTAATACTCCGGAATCCCGCTTTGACAGTATCCACAACCATATCAACGACTTTTCTTATAGTCTGATATATTTTTTGTAGTCTATCAGACAGAGTCTGGAATATTTTCTGCAGCATACTGTACAGCTTGTACATCATGCGTTTATGCTCAATAATCCGCATCCCTGTTGATTCAATAGCGATTCTATCTTTCTCCTCGTAACAAAGTACCATAACTATTCCTCCTCGTAATCTTCTATGTTCCGGTTCGGGCGGCTGCGTTTCAGGACATCAGCCAGCGTTTCCATGTTCTGAATCACTGAATTTTCTGTATCCTTTTCTTTTGCCTGTTTTTCCTTCAACGTCTCCGCCTGTGCCTTCTCTCGCTCTGTTTTAGCGGCCTGTTCGGCATCGTCCTTCTCTGTCCTGTCAGACTGCCCTGCATACTTCGCAATGGCCTCGTAGGCCTTCACATCGCCCGCCAGGGCCTTCTTAACCATCGCCATGTTAACGGCAGCCTCCAGGGTACTATCAAGCCCCAGAGCCTGCAGGATAGGCGTCCACTCAGGACTATCTATTTCAGCAGTGAGAAGCATGTTCAGCGTCTTGCGGAAGTCAGCTTTCCGCCTCCGGGCCACCCCAGATGCTTTTCCGCCGGCTCTACCGCGCTCCCTTGCTTCGCTCTCGGTTCGTACTGGTTTTAAATTTTGTACATTTGCCATCACCTCACCTTCCTATCTGGCAATTTTATATTTGACGCAAAAAGACACCCAGCAGTCGTCTCGGCAGCCAGGTGTCTCTTGTAAGGGATACTTTTATGGGAGGGAAAGAAGCTCTTTTCACTTCTCTCAGTCTATACTATAACATTTAAAAAACGGAAAATGTGGAAAAAACGGAAAAACTTATGCTGCTTTCATAAAATTCTCAAATTCCTTCCTTACACTATCCGCCGTGGCTTTCCCTTTCATAAATACGGCCACTTCCTCCCATGTTTTCTTCTGGAAGAACTTAAACCGGATGATCCGCTGCATCCTGGCCGGTACAGTCAGCATCCATTCTTCTACCAGGCGTTTTTTCTCCTCTGCCACGGTCTTACGTTCTTCCAGAAGCTTTTCCTCCATTCTGAGCTGCGTATCCTCTGTGTACGTGAAAGTTGTCCCCTGAATCTTGAAGTGTTGCTCCTGATAGGGAAATTCAGGGTTGCTTCCTTTCACGTTAGTCTGTATGACCGTTTTCTTTTTACGCTGTAACCGCTGGATATCCTGCTCCGTCTCTTTGATTAACTCGCAGGCGTCAATATAATCCTGCAGAATCTGTTTATCCATTAACTTTCTTTACCTCCTATACTGCGGCCACGTAGGACCGGAAAATATTTATAATATAATCATCACTTTTATAAGTGTAATATTGATTAGCTGTATTCTGATCAACGTGCCCCAGATAGTCCCCTGCCTTTTCAGAATCCCCACCACGCTTGATTATGTTGGTGGCGGTGGTCTTGCGAATAAGATGAGGGTACACGTTGATATCCATTTTTGCCCGTGCTGCAATACTCTTAACTGCACTGTATATTCCGGTACGTTTTAAAGCATTATGTGTTCCCCGGGCAATAAATAAAGGCTCCCGACTGCTCTGATTGATACCTCTCTCCTGGAGGTATTTAAGCAGATACTCCTTTGCCACACGGTCGATACATACCAGCCGATATCTGTCCGTTTTATGGCCGAAAATCACAATCTTGCCATCATACCAATCAACGTCACAGACTCGGACCGCCGGCACCTCGCCGTCACGCATGGCCGTGCATCTTAAAAACTCCAACAAAGCCCGATCTCTGGTACTATTACATCCGGTCTTAAGCTGCTCCCACTGCTCCGGCTCCAAATGCTCTATGGGTTTTCTCGTTTCTTTGAATCTATCGATATTTTCGCATGGATTTTCCGTGATTAATTTCACTTTCCTCATCCAGGTGAAGAAAGCAGAAATAAATCGTTTGCAGTTATTAATTGTTCGGCTGGTATTTCCCTTTTTCCGATATTTCATGAGGAAATATTCTACATCGTTTTCCGTGACCTGCGTTAATGGTTTATGAACCATATCGATCAACAGATTAATATGCCGTAAGTACTGCTCCGCCGTCCGTTCTGACAGCTTCGGAGCCTTCTTTGTCTGAAACAGCTCAATAATATAATCGTTGGTCATATCCTGTGTTGCCAGAGCTGTCTGCTCTTCTATAACTTCGACTCCATAAAACGCCTGCGTCAATACGTCCTGCAGAATGGACATTACCTGTGCGGTAAGATGTACGCGCATTGCCATAAGCACATCGTTAATAACCTGCTCTTTCCTCGTCATCATATAAATGCCTCCCTTATCTTGCTTAAGAGGCCCCAGAATGGTATAATACTCTTAAGCTATCAAGCGGTGGGTGTCATCTTGGCGGGTGTCCCACCGCTATTTTCATGTTCTACTATTTCCAGAAAATGGAATTTTTTTATTGACCTCGCGCGCATGAGGTGATACAATAAATTTGCAATTCGAACATGAGTTCTGTATTCGATAAGGGTGGCGGCCCTGGATACAGGACTCATTTTTTTGTCCTGTATCCAGAATTTTTTATTAATCCAGCATCTGGTCCTCGTACCGCAGCCCGATGCAAGCGGCCACAGCCAGTATGTACCCCGCTGCGATAATGCAGCAGCCTATAACTACAATCGTTTTAATAATCATCTTTGCGCTCCTTTATTCTTACTTCTGCTGTATTCCACCTGCAGCCGCAGGTCAGGCACTGCCGGCGCCGGACCACCCGCTTGAGGCTCGGCCGGAACCGGATGTCAATAACTCTACTGTCGGTGCTACCACAGGAAGGACACTGGCAACCTTCCGCATATTTCATAAGGCACCTTCTTTCCCCCGTTAAATTTCAGTTTAACTCAGCATTATGAATTTTTTCTTTAAGTGTTGTCTTCCACGAAAGCATAGCATTTACACTAACATTAACCAGCGTTTCTAAATTACTGTTCAGGCCAACTTCGTCAGCTATTCGTTCTCTGGCTTCTGGGGAAAGTAGGCAGAATTTCTGTAAATTCTTCACTTCATTATCAATATGTTCAATCTGTCTCATGGCATCTAATACTTTCACTTTATACCTCCTTTAAATCCTCATTTAAAAGTTTTTAGGATATACAATATCTCTGCATCGCTCATATAGTCCTGGGTAATCATGTGGATTAAAATTAAATCCATATACATCATAGAAACAGTCATTGCTCATTCGGAACCAATCACAGCCCAAATCCACCAGACCATATCCGTCTATATGTCCGTCAGACCACACAACCTGCAAGGTTTCCATTATAGGTGTTATACTTTTTATATATTTCATCATTGCCCCTCCCTTAAAAACCATCATGTAAAATTTCCATGACCTCCTGTATGCAATCCTCGCAGTAATCTCTGCTCATTTCCTCTGCGTATGGCTGTGTTACAAGAATATCCCTACTCTCTGTATCAATAACCTGAGGATATATCATATAGCAGTTCGCAGATTGTATTTCACGACCACAGCGGTCACATATTGTTTTCTGTATCTTCATGGCTTCTCCTTTCATAAAACGCTTGTGCTGCCCGGAAGATATCCCGGTACAGCATTTCAACGTCTGGCCCGTGCTTTCGGTACTTTACCAGCAACTCTTCCCCGCGGGCCTTGAACTGTTCCCATTCAGCATCCGTGAGCTTCCGGAACTCATACTTCCGTGCCAGGTGCCACACATCGGTAAACAATTCCCATACTATCTTCATGGCAGCTCCTCAATCCGGATATAGATCCCAGGCACTTCCGCCCAGAACTTTTCTGTAATCTCCCGGCAGACCAGCGCGTCATCCGTCCAGAACTGCGCATCCGTCATACAGTCTTTCAGGAGCTTCTGCAGGTTGTCGGTATCCGGCTTTGTGCTCCGGTACACTCCATTCCCATGCTTGCCCCGCGGGAAGCACCACTTTGTCACAAGCTCCACCGGCTTCGTATACATCTGTTCCGGCCGGTGTTGTACAAGATGGGCTTTTAGTTTCGCCCTGGCAGCTTGCAGTTCTGCGGGTTCGTAAAGTATCGGTTTGCCATTTACCACATGCACCTGCTTTTCCTGATGGGTTACTGTGGGGGGATCCATTGCCATAAAGAACTGTATTATTGACCTCTGTTCCAATGGGCAGGCATAATTCTTATCAATTGCTGGCATGACGCATCCCATATCTTCATCCCAACAGTCACATGTATAACACAGATTAATCTCATGTTTCATATACTTTACCTCTCTAAATTTTTAACGTATGAAATTCTTTTGTTTTTTTGAAATTCGCCTTGTCACGGGGAGGGGGAAGGGAACGGGCGGGCTTATGCGGTAGCCCGTCCTTTCCTACCCCCGTGACCACGCATGGCGGGGAAAAATATTTACCCTTTAGGGTATAGGTTTCCCCGCCGCACGGGGGAATCTGAATTTTAAGGTTTCCCCGTCACTTTTTGTCTACACGGGGGAATCTGAAAAGTATGGTTTCCCCGTCTATCTGGTTTGTGCGGGGAAATCTGTTTTTAAGGTTCCCCCGTGTACTTTGCATCATGGCGGGGAAAACTGTAATTAAGGTTTCCCCGTATCCTCTTCCACTTCCTTTTTTCTTACTTTTCCATCTTCATAGGTATAGCCACCATGCTCTTTTATCCGGTCACGAGCTGTTCTTTCTGAGATTCCCAGGTATTCTGCAACATCCTTTACCGTTGGTATATCTCCGAAATTGCATCCCTCAATCGCTTCTTCGACTGCTTTTTTTCGCTCTGTTTTACGCCCCTGTGCGTTTTTCTTAATCTTGTCCGTACCGCGCTGCCATGGAGCCTTCTCGGCATCCGGTTGTATATCTTTCAGCACGCCGCTCTTGTCTGGCCGATGCGCGGGATAGTCAAACCACAGGTTCACCGGCGCGAACTTCGGGAACTCACGGAGCGTGCCATCTATCCGCCAGGCCGTCAATGCCTTGACCTTCTTGGCAGCGGCCTCCACAAGGGAATTCAGCGTGCTGTATTGCCCCGCAGACAGCTTTTTCTTGCAATAATTAAGCATCTGCACATAACTGAGCATATCGTCCTGGGAAACGTCATCCTCCCAGTCATCAAACAAGCTATTCAGGTATCGGATGCATGTATCGCATACCATGACACTTTCCTGCTGTGCCATCAGCTCTGGCGTCACATCAAGCTCTATCAAGTCAAGCAGGGCATCTGGGTCACGAGCAAACACTCCGGAACCGGAGGCTCTATCCATGGACCGCTTCCCTCCCTGGGCACCCTTGCTGTGGTGGTGGCAATATATCACCGCCGTTCCCAGCTCTGTGCATATTTTGTCAAACTGGTTGCAGAAGGCTGCCATCTGGTCGGCACTGTTCTCGTCCCCGGTAATAACCTTGTAAATTGGGTCAATGATAATGGCAATGTAATCTTTCTTTGCGGCCCTTCGGATGAGTTTTGGCGCCAGTTTGTCCATCGGTACAGACTTGCCACGCAGGTTCCAGATATCTATATTGTCAAGGTTCCGCGGCTCCCAGCCCAGTGCCTGGTATACATCCTTAAATCGATGCAGGCAGCTGGCCCGGTCAAGTTCCAGGTTCACATACATCACATGTCCCTGTGTGCACGGCCAGCCGAGCCATGGACGGCCTTCCGCTATGGCAATGCACATTTCAATAAGTAGAAACGATTTTCCAGCCTTTGACGGCCCTGCAATCAGCATCTTATGTCCCTGCCGTAGTACTCCACCAATTAAACATGGGGCCAGCTCCGGAAGGTTGTCCCATACGCCCTGCAGGCTTTCCGGGTCCGGAAGGTCATCGTTGACACTCTCTATCCATTCGTACCATTCATTCCAGCTGGCTTTTCCTATGTTAGTATCAATTAGGAACTGCTTTCTACCATTCCGCATAACACCGGGCATCCGGGACAGTCGGGAAGGGTTCCGGTTCTGCGTATCAATCTCCAGGCCGTTTTTCTTGCAGACCTCATACAGATAATTAACACGCTTCCGGTACTCATCGTAGTTGGCAGCATCTACACGCACAATAGCGTGGATACTCTTTTTCCCGGAATGCACCAGGCAGGCCACCGGCAGTTCCATTTCCCGTATAATGGCGTTTTGCTTTGCAAGGTCTGTCGCATCGGATTCTACCAATGCATATCGATACTCCGTCACATTATCATTTTTACATCCCTTACCATCCAATGGGTTGAAACGGATCCAGGCTCCGGCCTCTGGCTTGTAATCTCCCAGCACACTGCCGATATCACCGCCGCACTTTGATAGCTGCTCAATAAGCTGTCCCGCGGTACGGTCCCAGTTTCCCTGGGTTGGCAGATACTTCCCGTCCTTCTCCCAGCTGGCCGTAACATAGCCAACATTTTCCCCGGCTTCAAACAATGTTTCCAGATATTTAATTAACTGGGAGGTTGGATCCCAATCTTTCGGCTCTTCGACTTCCTGTCCTTCAATCCAGTTTTTATCAACCACTACTCTTTCATCGGATATGGTATCGTCCCAGTCCAGTTCATGCCCAACTTCGGGCTGCCATCCCTGGTCCTTTGCCATCTGTACAATAGTTCCACCCGTTACCGGCTGCAGAGTCCCCCGGAAGGAATCCCACTTCCGGAAACATTCCCCGGGATGATACCGGCCGGTGTCCCTCTGGCTCCATGCATCCCAGTCCGCTGCAGTATGGCCCTCCTCTTTCAGGGCCATACCCACATTCACCCACTCCTGATAATCCAGTCTGGAAGGGTCTATATGTTCCAATACTTCTAATATGTCAAATCCATCTGTCATACTTACTCCTTACCGGGTACATATTCCTGAGGATTTATGCCTCTTGGTGTATGCCATCCACTGGCTGCTATCCGGTCTATCATACTTTTTGCTGCTTCAAAGCTCCAGGTGCCCACATGCTGGAAACCACGATTCTCCAGGAATCGAATCTGCTTCGGAGTGGTCAACCCTTCCTGCCGGCGCTTATCCAATCTATCCAGCAGCTTTGTAGCCTTGCCGGCGTTGTCTATTTCATCCGGCATAATTCCCAGTTTTTCCAGAGTCGCCTTCTGTTTGTCAGACGGTGGCGCCATTTCCCAGCCAAAAGCCGGCACATATCCAGCCAGGTCCTCCGCCTGGATGCTCATTTCAAACTGCAGCGGATCCACCAGCTTCTTCTTTCTGCGCTTCATTTCTGCCAGCTGCTTTGCAAGGGCTTCTTCACGCTGGGCCACTACATCCTCAGCGGCAGTTTTCTCTGCTTCCTCCAGGTCAATAGGACATCCCGCATCTTCCAGGTTGGCCGTCATCTGCTTCGATACTTCCTCATCTGTGCAGATAAGGTCTGCTGGATGACACAGTTCATGCCGTTCTGTCATCCACAGGAAGTCCAATAACAAGAGGTGATCCTTTCCCGGACATAACCTTGTACCGCGGCCCACCATCTGGCTGTACAGGCTACGCACCTTTGTCGGCCGCAAAACCACAATGCAGTCTACCGATGGGCAGTCCCAGCCCTCCGTAAGTAACATGGAATTGCAGAGGACGTTATACTTCCCGGCGTCAAAATCTGCCAGTATTTCCGCTCTGTTCTGACTCTCCCCGTTGACTTCGGCAGCCTGGAATCCCTTGCTGCATAAGATATCCCGAAACTTCTGGCTGGTCTTTACCAGCGGCAGGAATACTACTGTTTTCCTATTTTTGCAGTACTTTGCCATTTCATCGGCAATGCTGTGCAGATAAGGATCCAACGCTGTACCAATATCACCGGCCTTGAAATCTCCAGCCTGTATTCCCACACCACTCATGTCAATCTTAAGAGGCAGGGTCAGCGCCTTGATTGGAGACAGATAACCGGACTTAATCGCCTTCGGAAGTGTATATTCGTAGGCCAGGCTGTCAAAATATTCCCCAAGGTTACGCATATCTCCACGGTCAGGAGTGGCAGTTACACCCAGCACCTTCGCGTCCGGAAAATGCTGCAATACACGCTGATAGCTGTCAGATATACAGTGATGGGCTTCATCAATTATGATGGTTTTGAAGTAATCAGATGGGAACTGTCCCAGTCTCTTTTCACGCATCAAGGTTTGTACGGAGCCTACTGTTATTCTGTACCAGCTTCCCAGGCAAGTTTCTTCTGCCTTTTCCGTAGCGCATCCCAGGCCTGTCGCCGTTTTTATCTTGTCGGCAGCTTGGTCCAGTAATTCACCACGGTGAGCCAGGATTAAAACTCTATCCCCTCGCCTCACACAGTCTTCTGTTACTTTGGCAAAAACAATAGTTTTTCCGCAGCCGGTAGGAAGGACCAGGAGCGTCTTGTTGACGCCCTTGTCCCATTCCTCAAATATGCTGTTTTTTGCTTCTATTTGATACGGCCTAAGTTCCATAATTAAAATGCACCTGCCTTAAATTTGGGTTTATCCTCCTTCGGATAAAAGTTTTTAATATGATTGAATTTTTTGTTCGGATCCGTTTTATCCGGATCCAGGGTAATATGCGCTCTACCAGTTGAGCCAGGCACTGCATTCCAATTCATTTTCAATGCTTCACCCTTCTTTTTCTGGCCAATTGATGCAAAAAACTCGGATAAGCGGCTTTCCATCTTTGTATGTAAATACAGTTGATGGTTAATATAAGCGGCGCCTTCTGGTGTATCAATTCTCAGTTTCAGGGTTGCCATGTTACAGGCCGGCAGCTTGTTTCCTTCTTTGGGCGTGAATCTCCCACGTTCAAAACTTTCTACCATGAATGCATAATCACCTTCCTGAAGGGTTACAAACTCGCCGCCCTCTTTTTCGATGACATCATCCCACTGCAGTTCTCTTTCTTCATACATACTTCGAATATCCTCCTTAATTAAATGGTATTTCTGCTTTTTCCCGCATTTCTTTAATCATCCCATACACCTGATCCCATGCCGCAACCAGCACACCATCGATAAAATCCGGATCGTAATTCCAGATAAGGGTATCCGAGGGATAATATCCCCGGTCTGCAACCACTTCCTGTAAATCCCATTCACCTACGCCGTTTTCCTCCATTAGGTCACGCAGGGCTTTCGGGATACGTTCATCCAGTTTCTCAGCAGGCCCCGTCTCTGTAGGCGGGTTCATCGGCGGCGGGGTCTCCGGTTTGACAGGCTCCGGCTCTGCAGGCGGAATATTCGCCTTGGAAGTCTCCGTTCCCGGGATTGACATCTGGACAGCTGCCGCAGTAACGGGAATCTCTGTTTTCTTTTCCTGCGCCGGTGTTGTGGGTTGCGCCGGTGCAACACCAGGCTGCTCAATGATAGGAGCAATCACAGCGTAATCAAAATCCACTTCCTCCGGCAGGCCATACCGGTTCTTGGCATCCCAGCAGGGGTGATGTTGGGTATACATTACCCGTCTGCCTCCCTGAGCCTTATGTTTCTTTCCGTCTTTATCCGTAGCTATGGAATAGGTCTTGTAATTGGCAAACAGCACCATATCCGCCCATTCCTTCACCAGGGGAGTCGTCTGGGAGGCAGTCTTTTTTCCCAGTTTCATTTCATACCGATCATAGGCTCCCAGCTCATCCGGCTGCTCAAATTTGCGCAGCTGTGCGTGAGCGGTAAGTACTACATTAATACCTTTTGAAATTACATCTTCCAGACGGTTCAGGAAGCGGCCAAACTCTTCCTTGACATAGACATATCCATTGCCGTACCCAAAGTCTTCAATTCCGTGCTTTTGGTGCCGGGAGCAGATATCTTCCACGCACATCTGCTCTGCCCAGTCTGCCGTATCAATTATCAGAGTACGGCAGATATCCGGATGAGATACCACATAGTCAATCTGTTCTTTGAGCATGGCCCAGGATGACGGAGTAGGAGTCCGCGCCACATCCATATCCTTTGTACTCCCCTCGGTATCAATAAAAAGAGGGTTCGGGAACTTGGATGCAAAAGTACTCTTTCCAATTCCTTCTGGGCCATAGATCACAACTTTTTTTGCACACGGTATTTTTCCTCTGATTATTTCCATTAAAATGCACCTGCCTTCCATGTCTTTTTCTCCGGCTGTTCAGGCTGTTCCTGCCCTGCCACATAGCCGTCTTCAATAATAATGCTACATTCGGAACCTGTACTCACCCGCGTTGCTATGGCCTGCAGTCCTTCCGCTTCCAGCCAGGAACCGAAATCCTGCAGTGTTCCTAGGTCCATCTGCTCCAACTTATCCAAAAGCACAAAGCCACACTTTGGATTCAGTTTCCGAACAATGGCCGTTGCCACTTTCAGCCGGTCGGAACCGGACATGTTGTCCCACTGCTGTCCCTTGTATACCAGGTTGCCATCCTCCACAGAAAGCTCAGGAAGGGGAAGGGGCGCATTCTTGAGCAGGTCTGTTTTCTTCTGCCGGGTGTCCTCCAGTTCTTTCGTAAGGCCGTCATACTGCCTGCGGTATTCCCTGGCATCATCCTCCGCTTTGTCCTTGTCAAGGTTGGCACGGACTTTACGGTTAATCTCCTCTATATTGGTAATGCTGGCTTCCAGTTCTGCCGTGGACTCGTCCTGCAGGTCAGCCGCTGACTTTCGGGCAGTTTCAAGGTCTGCCTGAACCTGTTCCTGCCGCTTCAGAAGCGCTTCCAGTTCCTCATTAATCTTCTGGCTCTCCTGCTCCAGCTGGTGCAGACGTTCACGCTTTCTCTGGTTTTCCCCATTCTTTGCCAGGATATCCTGCTGACGCTTAATCAGCTCTGTTGCAGAGACGATATCCTTCGGGGCATCCGGGTAATAAGGCTGCTCCTTTGCAAACTTTTCCTTCTGGTCTGCAATCTGGCCGATTGCACGGCGCCGGTTATACTGGTCAGTCTCCTGCTGTTCCAGAGAGTGGAGTTGATCACCTATACCAATAATCTGCAGGAGGATATCCGCCTTCTCTTTCCCGGTCGCATCCATGAACTTCGGCAGGTCTAGGGCCAGCTGGTTCACGAACTCATTCAGGAGCTGCTGCCCGCCTTTCCTCCCGGAAGGATCCGTTACCTTAAGGTCACTGTTCTTGCCCTTGCGTTCCACTACCAGCCCATTGTTCATGACAATATGCAAGATAGGAGGAATCAGGGAACCTTCTCTTGTGGCCTGAGAGGGCCGGTAACGGTCCCCTCCCAGCGCCCAGGCAATGGAATCCAGTACGGAGGTCTTCCCCTGATTATTATTGCCGCCGATGATAGTCAGGCCGTTGGCTGTCGGCTCCACCTTTACTGCCTTAATACGCTTTACATTTTCAACTTCCAGCTGATTAATTTTCAGTGCTTCCATCTTCTGCTTCCTCCGTTTTCCCATATTTTTCTGCCAGATACTGAGAGCCATAGCTCCTTACCATGAGCATGAACCACGCAATCGCTTCGATACTATTCTTCACAGAATCATGATGGTCAATTATTTGCTGTGCGCAGGATGACGCCAAAGCATTATAAAAATCATCCCTGGTCATCGTCCCCCATGCCGTAGCTTCAACTTGTTCATACTCATCATGGTTGGCTAATACAGCCATAGAAAAAATTGCCTGCCCTTCCATCTGCTTAATTAAAGCACCATCCTCATAAATCTTTACTTCAATCATCCTTATTTCCTCCCCGTCTTTTCTTTTTCGATATACACTGTCTCTTCCTGACGGTAAACATTGTACCCTGTATGCTTATGGCTGCGCTTGTAGGTGCGAAGAGTACCACATTTCTTTATTGCCTCTTTGGGCGTGTCGTACTCGAAGCTGAGCGTTTTGTGTGTGGATTCCAGGAAGCTTAAAAGAGTCTCCACTTCCACACTTGTTCTGGTTGTTACTTTGGCCGCAGCCGGCACTGTTACGTCATAATTAATTTTCATTCCCATCTGTATCTTCCTTTCCTGTTTAAAAAATCTTTGGTTTTCATAGGTTATTGACTCCCCGTAAGTAAGGTCTTCTGTGCCCGGCACCACATCATTAAGGCTCACAGTCGGCAGCCTATTCTGTTTCTGCCGCTCATTATGTACGCGGCTGCGCATTGACTGCCTGGCGATTGTTGAAAAGGACCATTGATGCAGCTCAGGCCGGGCGAACCATTGTTTGACCGCCTGCAGGTATCCCATAGCAGCTACATCATAATACTCTGACTTGTCCAGTTTCTGAGTGTTCAGATACCAGACCAGGACGCTGTGATGCTCTTCTGCGAAAGCTTTTTCTTCGAGGGTGAGGGGTGTAAGCTTAACTCTTTCACACATAAGTTTTTACCCCCCCCCGGTCAATTTTTGAGGTTATTCAGCTGCAGAATATTGTTACGCACATTTTTGGTCATTTGGCGCATAGCCTTATTTGCGACAGCAATATCCCCGCGGCTCATGCGCAGGCAGGCTTCAAGCATGATATCCTCAGCTGCTACGCAGAGAGATACATGGTCAGCATCCGATTCTATTTTTCCGGATGTATCCCCAGGCGCCCGATAATACACCACTTTGGCCGGGGTATCTAAAATCCTTTTTGCTGCTTCACACATTTCCATTTTCAAAACTCCTTTTCCGTGCTATAATGCACTTGAGATATTTTTATTTAATGGCCCCGTTTTGCTCCCCAGCAACAGGGTCATTTTCTTTTCTGACTGGACTGTATTCCAGATATCCAAACTTGTTCGCATATTCCATCCGGTCTTCAAAGCTTCCTGACGTTTGCTGGATACGGCCGAGCAGGCGATGTGGATCCAGGCGGTCTTCATATTCTTTCTGATAATACTGTTCGATCTCACACTGGATGTTTTCCAGCATGTTTTTCAGAACCTTATTCTCCAGTTCCAGGCGTTCTGTTTTTTTCATGGTTTCTCTCCCTATGCAAAAATAAGTTCATAATCCGGCTTATCGGATTCCCTTGTTACCGCACAGTAAAAGTATCCAGTATCATGATAAATCTGAGGGATAAAGCCACACCTTTCATTGGCTGCACCAGTTTTCACAGATGTAATACCCTCTTTACCCAGTTTGTCCTTATGCACCTCTCCCAGCAAATAAGCTACCTCATAGGACTTTGTCATAAAAATTTTGTATGCATTTGTCATAAGTAATTCCTCCTATTTGTATTGTGAAAGAAACTCTTCGGCCTCTTCGGCCGATTCGAAAAGGTCTATCCAGATGATACAGAACTGTGTTTCCTTGTAACCCTGCTTGTCTTCGGGTTCTACCGGCCGTACTCTGGTTATTACTCTGCCGTCCTTGAAAACTCTTGCTTCAGCAGTGAAATTTTCCTGCGTGCGGATTTCACCTCTTTCCCTTTCCTGCATTCGTGCCACTTCACGGTCCACCAATTCGTCGTATATCACATAGGTGTTGTGACCGCGCTCCCCTGGTATAATCTTACCGATTTTCATATCGCCGCACTGCATCTGCACCCGGACAGCCTGGTCGCTGATGCCCAGTTTCTGGGCAGCCTGGTGGACGGTTATTCTTGTCCATTCACGCATCTGAGTGCCTCCTTTCTAATACCTTCCGCCCCACCTCAGAAGGAAGTCCCACTGTGTCCCGCTAAGTCATTAATTTCTGGCTATCGATGCGTTAGCCCACATAATTGATTCTTCAAGTTTTGTCATAGCCAGGGACTTCTCCCGGCTGTTTGGACACAGTGCATCAATGGAATAGGCCAGCTCCTTTGCTTCTTCGCGCAGCCTTTCGTACCTCTCTGCCTGTCCTTCCTGTACTCTGTGATAACTGAAATTATTTTCAATTACTGGATTCATAGTCGATCTCCCTTCTATTTTTCGGTATTATCAGTAACAACAGTTCCGCCCTGAACAGTCACCCAGCCATGCTTTAGCCTGGCTTCCGCTTCTTTCATTTGGATAAGCTCGGGTGTGATGGACTGGCTTATTATCTGATTCGCTTTTGCCTCCGCTTCTGCTTTAATCTTCTGGACCTCAGCAGATCCTTCAGCCTTTGTAATAGCAATCTGCTTTGCGGTTTCGGCATTTACTTTTTCTACTTCAGCCTGGGCCTGTGCTGTCTGCTTATCCAGTTCGGCTTTCTCGGCATCCTGTTTTGCCTGTTCTTTAGCCTGTATTTTTGCCTGCAGAGTCTCATCCAGCTGGACATCTATAATAAGAGCGGATGCAATATTGATGCCATATTCGCTATTCAGCTTTTTGTTCAGGTATTCTGTGATAGCCTGGCTGACCTCAGAACGTTTGCTGCTATAGATGTCCATAACAGAAAACTGAGGGGTGACTTCCTTTATGTAGGCGATGATAGAATTCTGGACCATACCCTCTACAATAGCCTCTCCATCCATGCCATTAAATTTTGTATACAAATCAACCACTCTGTCTGACATAAAATTGTAATTGATGGTCAGGTTCATCTTTACCATGCCACCGTCTGCAGGAGCATCTACATGCCAATCCTGGTGCTCTTCCGCATTGTAATCAGCAGGATTATTACTCAATACCAGCTGCTGCTGTGAAATCGGAAAAGTTTTTACCTTCGCTGTCGGTCCTACAAAATGAAATCCCGGAACCAGGACTTCCTCCTGTACTCCATCTTTCATCGTATACACAACTCCTACTTCTCCCTGCCCAACACGGGTAATGGAAATCACTGTGTAAAGACCTCCAAGTACGGCGATAATGGCGACTAAAATTGCAATAAACTTACCTTTCATTTTCTTTCTCCTCTTCAAATGCCCGATTGATTTTTTCCTGGGCTTTTTTATATGCTTCCTCTTCAACTTCAAATCTCTTGTATTGCCTTTTAATAGATAATATTACCTTCCCTGCTATCCAGATGACCGGAAGGGCTGCCACGGCAATTACCAGGGCCGATACTAAAAATATGAACCACACTACTTCTCACCTCTTTTTATCAGGAAATTACGGAGTTTTTACTTATGGCTTAGCCAGATTGATTCCCTATCTTCATCGGACAATAACCATTTAGTGTTTCCCATCTGATAGATGCATACCGTTTACCATAAATCATTGGGACGGTTTTTCCGTTTTTTATCCTGTCTTTTCATTAACTCCAGAAGCAATTTTGTAGACTTCCTCGCTCACCGATAAATCCAGATGGTATTTTTCTTTGATGCTCATAAGCTCAACAGTACTTTCCAAAAGCCCCTGCCTGTCCACCAGCATAGCCGGAGACATGTCAGATTTTTTAACCATTTTGGGATAACCATATTTTGTAGACACAGCTTTATTGGCTATTGTATTCGCCTTGATGAAGTCAACCCTGACCGGGTGTCGCAGAGATTCATTTAGTTTTCCCATCATTTCCTTTTGGTGTTCCTTATCTAGCATTCTGAATATCTGGAAGCCCTCAAGGCCAGATGACTGGCGAATCAGTTTAAGCATTTCATATACCCAGTCCTGAAAATCTTCAGCTTCAGGTTTGTGACTTCGGAAAACTAACTTGTAGATTGCTTTTTCATTAATAATGTTAACTTCTTGTGTCCTACCTAATTTATCAGTGACCTTACTAAAAGTAACCCCATCTTTTAACCTGCTGATTGCCCTGGTTGTTTGTTTCAGCCCTAAAGCATTTGTTACGTCAACGGCTACCGCCCACCATTCCCCATTCTTTTCGATGAAACGAATGGGGAATCCGTTCCAATATTCAGTTTTCATGCGTTACCTCTTTCTTCTAAAATTTTTTCAATTTGAACTCCGAGGTAATCTGCAACCTTCTGCACTTTTCTAACACCTGGTTCATTATCGTTCCATTTGCATATACTGCTTCGTGGAAAATCTAAATCTCTTTCCAATTGAGAAATAGACAAGCCCTTCTCATCACAAATGGCCTTTACGTTGTCATAAAGCATCCTTTTACCTCCTTTCCTATATCGAAAATATCACGCTATAATATTGACATATTGCGTAAAATATTCTATAATCAGAGTATCTCAAAATACTTGTCATATAGCAGCAACATATCGTTTTGTATTTACGTAATTTATTCGGCCTTTACTTACATTATACGTAAAATATTCGATATGTCAAGGACTATATGCGTAATTTTTTCAACTTTTTTATAGGAGGTTTTTATGCTGACATATCAATTGATTAAACAGCTATGTAAAGAAAAAGGAGTTACTGTCACAGCTACAGAACGAGAACTAGGTTTTTCCCGTGGTTCCTTATGCAAAGTAGATACAAATACACCCAGTATGGAAAAAGTAAAAAAGTTAGCTGATTATTTTGGTATAACTGTAAATCATTTGCTCGGATTCGATGAATGGGATCAAGAGTCGAAAAGATTAGAGGATAAAATAAATGCTTTCTTCTATCAGATGCGTAGTCTTGGATGGTCTTACGAATGGAAAGACTATGATAATATGTATACATTATCAAATGGGCAGATATCTTTTAAAATAACAGACGAACAATTCAGTTCACTTGTAGAAAATTCTCAAAATTTTTGCAAAGAACAGTTACAAAAAATATATGAAGAATCTGTTATGTATTTATTTCCATCTGAAGCGCAAAAAAGTTCTGGCCTGAATGCTGCCCATTCTCGTACTGACATAGATTTTACAGCAGAGGAGCGTGCTGCCGATGAGGCAATGATTGATGATGGTAATGAATAACTGTCCCATTTATCGGACATGGTTTACTATAGAATTGTCTTGAGGTGATTAT
Organism: Eisenbergiella massiliensis; assembly: GCF_003435485.1. Lineage (NCBI taxonomy): Bacteria > Bacillati > Bacillota > Clostridia > Lachnospirales > Lachnospiraceae > Eisenbergiella > Eisenbergiella massiliensis. Next base: position 35,079 of record NZ_QVLV01000029.1, on the reverse strand, counting down.
CTTGAGCGATTTATTGAATCCTTATGAAAAACAACTTGTCGAAGCTGAAAAAGAAAATATCAGAGTATTCGAAAAACCTTTTCGTACTTATGACGGACGCATAAAAGGTAATAGAATCTTTATCCGTAAGGGAATGCCGATAATAAGAAGTGCCTGTGTTTTATCAGAGGAGCGTGGTCATTTTTATACATGCTCCTGCGACATTCTTGATCAAAATGATTCAAACAACAGGCGTCTGGAAGAAAAGGGGCGCCGCTGGTCCTATGATGATATGGTTGGTTTGTTTGGAATTGTAAAGGCATATAAAAGAAAGTGTTATTCCCTATATGATATGGCAAAAGAACTGGACGTGTCAGAAGATTACTTGAATGATGCAATATGTTCATATCGGGCAAAGTATGGGACAGGAGTTAAGTTTGATGAATACTTTATTTCTTTTGAACCCCAGCTATCTGTGTGCGAATTTAAGGATATGAATTTTTATCAGCAAATATAAAAACCGCCCCAGCGTTGGGGAACGCCAGAGCGGAAATTGAATACTGTACAGGCCAGGAGGCCGTAAAGTACTCCATGACAAGAATATTTTACCACACCTCCATGACACCTGTACAGGTGTATTTTTTATACTCAAAAAGGAGGTCTTGTAATGAAATTACCAGGAGGATACGGAGGCATCATAAAATTATCCGGTAAAAGGCGCCGGCCTTATGCCGTACGAATAATTAAGGGGTACAAAAAGAATGGTACCCCATTGTACGATTATTTGGGCTATTTCGAAGACAAGAAGTCGGCCAACATTTTCCTCGCGCAATATAATGAGGGCAAATTAACGCACGACAATCGACCGATATCAGATATCCTCTTTCGTACTGTCTTTGATGAATGGATTACTGAATATGAAAGATATAAAAGCGTCAGCCAGAAAACACATGAATCATATATCTGCGCTTTTAACCAGCTTTCTGCCTTACATGATAAGAAGTTTGCGTACCTTAAAATAGAGGATCTGCAGGCGGAAATAGACAAGCTGGACGGCATGTCTGACTCTACGATTACGAAGCCCATAACACTGCTCCATCACATGTACAAATATGCCATGAAGCATGAATATGTGGAAAAAGACATTTCACAATTCATCATCCGGGTGTCAGCCAGGGAAAAAGCTCAGAAGCATAAAGTATTCACTCCTGATGAAATTGCAGCTCTTTGGGCAGACGAATCTGAAATATCACGGCAGCTCCTGATTTATATCTACACCGGATATAGAGTAATGGAATTACTGCGAATAAAAACCGCTGACGTAAATTTAAAGGACCGCTACATGGGCGGAGGAAATAAAACGGATGCAGGCAAAAATCGTATTGTGCCAATCCATAATAAAATATACCCTATCATTAAGCAATTTTATAATCCTAAAAATGAGTACCTTATTATGGATGAGGGTAAGCCATTCACCTATGCGCATTTCAATGATGTCCACCTTAAGCCCTTCCTTGAATCGAAGGGAATGGAACATACCATGCACGATACACGGCACACATGCGCAACCCTTATGAAGGATGCAAAGTGTGATGACCTATGTCGTAAGCTGATTCTGGGCCATCGTGTCACCGACATAACAGACGGCGTGTATACTCATATTCTGCCCCAGCGATTACTATTGGAAATCAATAAGATTAAAGTATAAATAATTTGTATATTGTGTGTATATTGTGTGTATATTTTAATTAAAAAAACGGGCTTTTTATCGAATATTTGTTCGATATAAAATGCCCGTTTTAAGCCATTTCTTGCTTTCTGCTATTTCATCTTAACTACTTTAATCTTATGTGCTTCTATTCCAAATAATGCCTGAATCACTTCCGTAATATTTTTCTGAATTACGGCATTCCCTCCTCCCTGGGCCACAACGGTCACGCCTTCAATGGACGGCTCCCTTATTTTGCTTACATAGGGTGTTTTATTGCCTGCGGAATCGGTCACATAGACTGTGGTTTCCTCCTGTCTGGAGTTAATCACATCCCGGCTTCCGCCCGTGCTGTCCGTCTCCTTTGTGGTGTCCATGGTGGAGGGAATATCTTTTTCCACCACCTGTTCCCTGGAGGAGTCCAGGGTTACCATGACCTTCACATTTCCCACGCCTTCCATGCTGGCTAAAAGGGACTCCAGCCGTTCCTCCAGTTCGCCTGCATAGCCGCCGGTATTGTCCTCTTCCTCAGTTTCCTGTGTTCCGGAAGCGGTGCTTTTATTCTCGGGAGCGGCTGTCTGATCCTTTTGTGTCTCCGTTTTTTTTACAGGAATGGCGATTACCATCAGCAAAATCCCCAAAAGAGCCATTATCGCCATATTTTCCTTAGTCAGCTTCTTTTTCCATGTTTTCAGCCGTTCACCCATTCCAAATCACCTCCAACTCCTCCGGGGCTATTCCAAGCTCCTCCGCAAAGGCCTCCCGCAGCTCCTGCTGTTTCTGCGCCGCCTCTGTATTGTCCGATCCGTTCAAAACAGCCTCCGCTTCCGGCCCCTGCGGGGAAATTTTCACCTTTTCTATCCGTACCCTTTGCTCTCCGTCTCCCGACACCTGCAGCAAAGGCCTGCCGTCCTCTGTCCGGGAAACAGCGGTGACGGTTACGCCGTATTGTGCCGAAACCTCCTCCAGGCTGCTGCGGGCGGTCATGGAAAGCGCCTCCTCCTGATAATCACCGCTTTGAAGCCCCGCCTCTTCCACCTGTCTGGAGATTCGTTCCATCTCCTCTTCATACTGCCGCAATGCGGTTTGAAAATTTTGCTGCGCATCGAATTTTCCCAGAGAAAGGATGGGAAGGGCTATCTGGGACAGGACCATGATGCTTATCATCATTTTTACATATTTTTCATAGCCACCGGACGGGAGGAACTGCACGATAATCTGCCCCGCCAGCATGAAAATCGTGACTTTTTTTAACAAATCCAGAAATTGCGCTCCCATTGGAGTCCTCTCCTTTCTTCGGTTTGCTATCCGATTTTCCCCGCCAGGCAGGTTATGATGGCAAACATGATCAGAAAGCAGGCGCAGGCCGTATAGCTGATTTTCAAAAGCAGCAGCAGGCCGTCTCCCGCTTTATTGACGCAGCCTGTAATCCGTTTGTCAGCCGTCATGCCCAGAAGGGCCGCGCACAGCTTCAATATACCGGCATACAGCAGCAGCCTGGCAAAAGGGCCGATGCACAGGGCGAGCAGAAGAAGGAAGGCCGCCACGCCCAGGCCGTTTTTTACAAGAACCGCGGATCCTATAAGAAGCTGGGCTGTGCCCTCCGCCAGGCCTCCCAGGCCGGGAATTGCCGACAGAGCCTTGCCCGCCGCATTCAGCTTCAGATGCTCCAGCACGGGAGTAACCATGGACTGGAGAAGGCCGATGCCGGTAATACAGGTAAGGAGGAATTTTAAAAATCCAGCCACGCCCTTCTGCAGCAGCTCTACGAGCATGCCCAGCCGTTCTTCTTCCCAGATACCGTTCATCACAACCAGCATCATGTAGATGTTTACCGCCGGAAGCCCGATGCTTTTGAGCACCTGCTCCACGCCGTAAATCAGAAGCAGAATCAGCTGGTAATACCCTGCCGCGGTGGCCGCTCCCGCCGAAAGCCCCAGCGCCAGCATGAAGGTAGGGACAAACAGGCGGACGAAAAGAAGGATTCTGCCAAGCAGCTCACCTGCAATATCCGCCGCCTGGGTAAAGGTGCGAAGCACTACAAAAAGCATGAGCAGGTAGGAAATAAAATGGGCGATATCCGCTATCTGGTGATTGTCGAAGCTTTGCATGACTACCGTAAAAAGTGCGGAAAGCACGCCGATAATCAAAAGCGTAAGCAGCAGATTCTTCATCCCCGCCATCTCAGCCAGCATCCCGTTTTTCAGGGAAGCGGCGAGGCCGGCAAACGCCTCTTTTGCATTCCCTGATAATATCTGCCCAAGAAGCGAGGAAAAGTCGATGGAGAAATTGGGAAACAGCTGTTCAATCTGTTCCGAAAGCGCCTCAAGATTCAATTCTCCGGTCAATGTGGTCCAGTCCATGTTCCCCTCCTTCCCGGGTTGCTGCTTACGCTGTGTGCGGGAATGAATTTTCAATCACACTCTAAGCCATGAAGCCTGTAATGGTATCGATCAGGGATAAAAGCACCGGCATTCCCGCAAGCAGCACAGTCACCTTCCCGAACAGCTCCACCTGGGCGGCAATGGCCTGATATCCGGCATCCCGGCAGAGGCCTGCGCAGAATTCGCACAGATAGGTAATGCCGATCACCTTGAAAAGTATCCCGAAATAAGCGCCGCTTCCTTCCAAAAACCCTCCCAGAGCCAGCACGGAGTCCTTCATCTGCATCAGGTATTCACAGACATAAAAGAAAATAACCAGCGACACGCCGATACCGATATAAGCGCTGTATTCCTGTTTCCCGGATTTGAACTGAAGCCCTATCAGAACGCCGGTTATGCCCAGCGTGGCGATTTTTACCATATCCATTTCCTGTCCTCTCCTTTCCGTCAGAGCTGAAACAGGTTCTGTATTGTAGTAAACAGATCATATATGTAGGGAATGATCCAGGTGAGAACCAGTATCAGGCCGGCCAGCGAAAGGAGGAACGCATGCTCCTCCCGGCCGCTGTGCTTCAGTATCTGGCTGAGGATAGTCACCAGAATCCCTACCGCTGCAATTTTAAAAATCAGACTTACTCCCATTCCATTCTCCTTCAAGTCATATCAGCAGGATGGCCATCAGCAGCCCGCCCGCCGTACTTACGGAAAGAACTGCCTTTTTGCGGCTTTCCGCTTCTTTCCCCGCTTTTTCCTGTGCATGCGAAAGCTCCTTTACAAATTGCTCCAGGGAAATCAGCTGCATCTGCCCGTCCACAAATCCGGTAAAGCCGGGGAAGGAAAGCAGAAGCTCCTTTTCCCTGGCGTCAAGGCAGGTTGTCTTCAGCCAGGAGGGCATTTCCTCCTGCCATACGGTCTGGAAGGAGCTTCCGCTCTGCTCCTGCGCCCTCTTTCCCATCCGTATGAAGCAGTCCCCCAGCTCTGTGTGCAGGCGGTTACCCACTCTGATCATTCCCTCCGGCAATGTGGCCCTGCTGTATCCCACTTCACTTTCCAGCATGGTAAATGCCCTTGCCAGCTGCCGCAGCTGCGCCACGTGCTTTTCCATATCCCTGCACATGCACAGGCCGAACCCGGCGCACCCCATAACCAGCAGAAGCGCGCCGGTAAGCTTCAGCATGGCGCCCTCCCGGCCAGAAGCTTCCTTCCGCCGTCCAGTACGGCATCCACCGCACATTTCCCCTCTTGCCTGGTGAGTATCACATAGCGGTCAAAAATCTTTATTTCATCCAGCTTCATCCCGGACAGCCTGCTTTCCGCCTCCTCCAATGAACCGGCATGGATGGTTGCCAGAACGCAGCATCCGCAGCAGATCGCCTTTTTCAGCGCCCGGATATCCTCTTCACTTCCCAATTCATCCACGCCGATAACCTTTGGCGCCATGGAACGGATCAGCAGCATCATGCCTTCCGCCTTCGGACAGCTGTCAAGGATATCCGTGCGCATTCCCACATCATTCTGCGCCCTCCCCTGAAAGGTTCCGGCAATTTCCGAACGTTCATCCACAATCCCCACAGTCACGCCGGGACCGCAGGAATTCCCATCGGAAACCTGCCTCACGATATCCCTCAGCAGGGTTGTCTTACCACAGCCGGGCGGCGAAAGAATCAGTGTATTCAGGAAATGTCCGTCCCTGTAAAGAAAGGGCAGCACGGCGTCCGCCGCTCCCCTGATTTCATGGGAAATCCGGATATTTACACAGGAAATATGCTTGATATTCCTCACTCTGTCCGAATCCGTCAGCACAGCTTCCCCTGTAAGCCCCATACGGTGTCCGCCCGGCAGTGTCAGGTAGCCTCTGCTGATTTCTTCTTCAAAAGCATACATGGAGTAGCTGCATGCATAGGCTATCAACTGATCCAAATCCTCCTGTGCAGTGACTGCAGGCCGGTCAGTCCGGCATACCACATCCCCGGATTCCTCCTGGAAAAATTCTCTTCCGTCTATGTACAAAAGCACCGGTTTTCCAACGCGCAGCCGGATTTCCTGCAGCTGCTGCGCAAATCCGGCGGTTTTCTTCCACCTGGGCCGCATTCGTTCCGGAAAGATCCGCAAAATATCTTCCCTTTGTGTCATGGGCACACTCCTCGCTTTCCGGACAGGTTCCTTTCAAGCAGTCTGTCCAACTTTCTGCTTATCTCAGTATATGTTGTACATGCCAGGTTATGACTGCGCGGACAAAAATAAGCCGGAGGAATATGTCAGTATATTCCTCCGGCTTATTAAACTGCCGATTGTTTCTATTAAATTAATAATCCGGTATTTAAACCTGGGCAACATCCTTCATGGAGAAGCTGATTCTGCCCATTTTGTCCTTACCAAGGCATACAACGGTAACCTGTTCTCCAAGAGTAAGAACATCCTCTACACGGTTGATTCTTTCCTTTGCGATCTTGGAAATATGAACCATTCCTTCTTTTCCGGGAGCGAATTCGATGAATGCGCCGAATTCCTTAATACTTACAACGGTTCCCTTGAAAATCTGGCCTTCCTGGAAATCAGTGGTGATGATCTTAACCATCTCTACCGCTTTATCCATCATTTCCTTATCGGTTCCGCATACGGAAACCTTTCCGTCATCGGTAATATCAATCTTAACGCCGGTGCGGGCGATAATCTCATTGATTGTCTTTCCGCGCTGTCCAACCACATCACCAATCTTCTCGGGATCGATCTGTACGGAAATAATCTTGGGAGCGAACTGACCGACCTCAGCTCTGGGAGCTGCAATGCAGGGAGTCATGATTTCATTCATGATATACTCTCTTGCTTCCTTGGTCTTGGCAATCGCTTCCTCTACGATAGGCCTGGTCAGGCCGTGAATCTTAATATCCATCTGGATTGCGGTAATACCGTCATGGGTACCTGCCACCTTAAAGTCCATATCCCCAAAGAAGTCTTCCAGTCCCTGGATATCGGTAAGCACGATGTAATCATCATCGGTATCGCCGGTTACCAGACCGCAGGAGATACCTGCAACCTGCTTCTTAATGGGAACGCCTGCAGCCATCAGTGACAGAGTAGATGCACAGATGGACGCCTGGGAGGTGGAACCGTTGGATTCAAAGGTTTCGGATACGGTACGGATTGCATAGGGGAATTCATCCTCTGAAGGCAGTACCGGTATCAGAGCTCTTTCAGCAAGCGCGCCATGTCCGATTTCACGGCGTCCCGGTCCTCTGGAGGGTTTGGTCTCTCCTACGGAATAGGACGGGAAATTATAATGATGCATATATCTCTTATTCACTTCATTCTCATCCAGGCCGTCAATTCTCTGCATTTCAGACAGAGGCGCCAGCGTGGTGATGGTACAGATCTGAGTCTGTCCGCGGGTGAACATACCTGAACCATGTACTCTGGGGATAATATCAATTTCTGCAGCCAGAGGTCGGATCTGTGTAATCGCACGGCCGTCAGGACGCTTATGATCCTTGAGAATCATCTTACGCACCGTCTTTTTCTGGTACTGGTAAATTGCCTCGCCCAGAACAGGAAGCCATTCTTCCTTATCAGCAAAAGCTTCTTCCAGACGCTCTGTAATCTTTCTTATATTTTCTTCCCTTACCTGCTTCACATCGGTGAATACAGCTTCTTCCATTTCTTCAGGAGGGATGATTTCCTTTATTGCTGCAAACAGCTCTTCCGGAACGGCACAGCTTGTATATTCATGCTTTGCCTTGCCGACTTCCGCTACAATCTGGTTGATAAAAGCAATGATTGACTGGTTTACCTCATGTGCCATGTAGATGGCTTCGATCATTTTAGCTTCCGGGATTTCATTGGCTCCGGCTTCGATCATGATGACCTTTTCACTGGTGGACGCCACCGTCAGGTTCAGATCGCCGTTCTTCCACTGCTCCTGGGAAGGGTTGAGAACGAATTCTCCGTCAATCAGGCCTACCTGTGTCATTGCGCAGGGTCCGGCAAAAGGAATGTCGGAAATGCTGGTTGCGATAGCGGAACCAAGCATAGCCACCAGCTCGGGGCGGCAGGCAGGATCTACGGAAAGCACCAGGTTATTCAGGGTTACATCATTTCTGTAATCCTTAGGGAACAGAGGGCGCATGGGACGGTCGATAACACGGCTCGTCAGAACGGAGTTCTCGCTGGCCTTTCCCTCTCTTTTATTGAAGCCTCCGGGAATCTTTCCTACGGAATACAGCTTTTCTTCATATTCAACGCTCAAAGGGAAGAAATCAATTCCTTCTCTGGGCTTCTCACTCGCCGTAGCTGTGGATAAAACGGTGGTATCACCATAATGCATAAATGCGGCGCCGTTAGCCTGTGCCGCTACTCTGCCGACATCTACACTCAGGGTGCGTCCGGCAAGTTCCATGGAAAATGTTTTGTACATCTTGTCTCTCCTTTTTTCGAACATTACTTGTCAGTCAGTTCTTCCCGTATGCCGGGGCTGGCTGTCGCGGCAGTTTCCGGATCCATATATATGGTACCGGACTTTTCTGTCCGCAGGTGCAGTACTGGTGCTGTTCAGGCACAGAAGATGCCGAAACTACTGACAAATCCACTTACTTCAGCACGGCGGCAAATGGACTTATCAGTGGTCTCGGAAGCATTCTTCCGACCTGAAAAAGCAGAGGCGGCATCCGTTTATGCGGAGACGCCCTGTGTACAGGGATGGAAATGCAGTTCTATCCGGTTTTGCATATAAACGTCACCTGATATCCGCGCCGTTGTTAACTCCGTATCCGGCGGCTTTTTTCTCCATCATCGTACAATAAGGCGGAAGACCTCAGAAAGCTCTGAAGTCAAATCCGCCTTGTTTTTGTTAATTACTTTCTGATTCCAAGTCTTTCGATCAGGGAACGGTATCTTTCGATATCCTTTTCCTTCAGGTAATCAAGCAGACCTCTTCTCTGTCCAACCATTTTCAGAAGTCCTCTTCTGGAATGATGATCCTTGGGGTTGCTCTTAAGATGCTCGGTGAGCTCCTGGATTCTCTCTGTCAGAACTGCGATCTGTACTTCCGGTGATCCTGTATCGCCTTCGCCTCTCGCATATTCCTTGATGATTGCTGTTTTCTTTTCTTTGGAAATCATGTGTGTTCCTCCTTTTTATTAAACCGCCTGATACCAGGATGAGGTCGGAGTGTCCTTCATCTGGGTACCGGCTGAATTCATACCTGAAAAGTATAGCATACTCTTCCCGGCTTTGTAAACCTTTTTTTAATAAACGTTACTGGTTCAGCACACGCTTCACGGCATAAGGCGTACGGTAAGTGGCATTGGAAATCTTTATGCCGCTTCTGGGATTGCTGGCATGGATAACCTGGCCGTTTCCGATATAAATAGCCACGTGGTTGACTCTTCCGTTCTGTGCATAGAAGATCAGATCGCCGGGCTGCGCCTCAGAAAGGCTCACCTTCGATCCCATAGTGCTCTGTGCCGCTGAGGAATGGGGCAGGGATACGCCGTACTTCTTAAATACGCTAAGGACGAAACCGGAGCAGTCCGCGCCACTTGTCAGACTGGTGCCTCCCCATACATAAGGATTGCCCAGATACTGCTTCGCATAGTTGACCAAATCCACCCTGACGTTGGAAACTCCCTTGCCATAGATCAGTTCCGTCTGGGTCACCGCTCTGTCGAGCTTCTTGGCTATATCCACATAATCGGCGGATACGTAAGCCTCCTCGTCATCCAGCATGATCTTAACCCATCCGTCCAGCTTCTCCACGACTTCCAGCTCTTCGCCTTCCGCCACCTGTGTGATTACCGGGTTGTCCGTTCCCGGGCCCTGCCGCACAAACAGTCCGCCGGAATTGCACACCGCCATATCGGTTGCAACCTTGTCCGCCCTGTCCCTGGCTTCCTGACCTGTTAACAGGAACTCAGCTTTTACGTATCCGTTAACCTTGCCGGATTTGATATGCGCCCAGCCGTCCTTGATTTCAAGCACGTCGCAGCCGCTGTTCTTGCTCATCTTGCCAACAAGCTTGCCGTCCTCACTGGGTTTCTCACGCACGTTCAGATAATTGGATACATTGGCTATTCCCAGATTACTGAAGCCGTAGATCGCTTTTCTTTCTATTTTAGCTTCTTCCGCCGCCGCAAGGTATTCTTCTTCCTCCACGTTCGCTTCCAGAATCTCTCCAACGCCTGCCGAGGGCACAACAACACTGCCGTTTCCGGCCGCCATTACAGTCATTCCGGTATATAATACAAATCCAGCCGCCAACACGCCAATTGCTTTTGTTCCTTTTAACATAAAAATATTTCTCCTGTTAATTATCCTGCATCTGCTTCATTCCTGAGGGAATTTTTACAGATTCCTTTCAAAATGTTACAATATTGTTACAATCGTATTATATTCAAATTTTAATTCCCTGTCAATCCATATTTCCCCTTATTTCCTGGAATTTATTTCTAATATAACCGTTGTGTCCCTTCACAGTTACCCTTCCGCCGCAAAGAAAAAGTCCTTTCATCCGTTTCAGAATGGAAGCGTTGGATGGAAGGACTCTTTTCTGCCTCCTGCCGGCCAAAGACGGCGGCGGGAGTATTTTCATTATTATTACATGGCTTTACTTACTTCATATTCCGTATTATTCATGGCAAATGCGATATTGGTGGCATGATCCGCCACTCTCTCCAGTCCGCTCACCACATCGGAGAAAATCATACTGGCTTCCGGCGTACACAGGTTCTTGGTCATACGTTCTATGTGGGATTTCTGGATTTCCCGTTCCTTCTCGTCAATGGCATCCTCCAGATTCGCCACATCCTCGGCACGCTCATCAGAGCCTGTGGAGAACATTTCCACCGAAAAACGGATGATCGTATTGACCATATCCAGCATCTGTCCCAGCTCATGCTGCGCCTCCTTGCTGAAGCCTACGCCGGTGGCCTTTCTCTGTCTTGCCGCATCAGCCACATTTTCCGCATGATCGCCGATTCTTTCAATATCATTTACAATATGGAACAGGGCGCCGATGCTCTTCTGATCCTCAATGGGCAGTGTGGTCTGGTTGATTTTAACCAGATAGTTGGTAATGGAATGATTGAGGAAGTTGATATTCTTCTCCACCGAATAAACGGTTTCAATATCTTCCTCATCCAGGGTTATCAGCGCGTTCATGGCGCGGTTCAGGTTGTCGGAGGCAAGATCAGCCATACGCTTCAGCTCCTTGTCCACCTCTACCACCGCCGTAGCCGGATTGAAAACGGTCCTGTCCCCGATATATTTCAGCGTGAAATTGTCGCGGTCGTCCATCTTCATGTCCTCGCCAGGCACGAAGAAATAGGTCATTTTGACGATCAGGCCGGCAAACGGGAAAAGCGCCAGTACCTGGAACACCTTGAAAATAGTATGGGCGTTGGCCACGAAACGTCCCGGGTTGGAGCCGGAAACAATATGAAGCAGATCGATAATCGGCCCCATGGCAAGCTTAAGGATGATATACATCAATACCGTTCCTATTACATTGAACAGGAAATGGATCATGGCAGCCCTCTTGGCATCCTTCTTGCCGCTCAGGGAAGCCAGCAGCGCGGAGGTACACGCGCCGATATTACAGCCGAGTATGATAAACAGACAGATGGGAAGCTCCAGCAGCCCCTGATTTGCCATCAGCAGCACAATACTTACCGTTACAGAGGAGCTCTGGATTACCGCTGTCAGCAGCGTCCCTACAAGAATGGCAAGCATCGGGCTTGTCAGGGAAGAAAGAATATGCACTATCTCCGGCATGTCCCGCATACCCGACATGGCGCTGGACATCCCGGACAGGCCCATGAAAAGAACGCCGAAGCCAAGGATAATATGACAGATTTTAACAATGTTCTGCCGCTTGCAGAACATGATGCCCAGGATTCCTGCCAGAAGGAATACCGGGGCTATCTCAGAAAGGTTAAAGGAAACAAGCTGGGAGGTCACCGTAGTACCGATATTGGCACCAAAGATTACACCCGCCGCCTGATACAGATTCATCAGCCCCGAGTTGACGAAGCTGACCACCATTACCGTACACGCCGAGGAGGACTGTATAACCGCTGTAAAAATAATACCGACCAGCATTCCAACAAAGCGGTTCTTGGTAAACATCTCCAGGATGCCCCTCAGCTTGGCACCCGCCGCCTTCTCAATACTCTCGCTCATCAGCCGCATGCCAAACAGGAACAATCCAAGGCCCCCGGCCATTGACAACAGCATCGCACCTATACTCATCTTTTGTCTTTTTCCTTCCCACCTGCGAAAAAGGCCTTTCGGCCTTTTCTCCAGGGTTTGCATTATACATCGATTTTACTTTTTATTTACGCACACTTTACGTATATTTTAAGGGATTCTTAAGAAAGTTACAAGAGGAAATGGGGAAAATGTTGATTTTTGTATCAGACGCTTACAATATACAGATAAATTTTGTTGGCTGTTTAACCAGAAAATGGTATACTAAGGAAAAGATTTTATTGGGGAATAAGGAGGATATGCAATGAAAAAAAGGATAGTGACTCTGTTAACCACAGCCCTGCTTTTGAGCTTCGCCTTCTCGTCCACGGTTTCGGCCGCAGGCTTTGTCCAGGATACGGCAGGGGTAAAGTTCCAGAACGATGACGGAAGCTTTGCCGCCAACACCTGGGTGCAGGCCGGGACGGGCATCTATCATCTGGATGCCGCCGGTTTCGTGCAGACAGGCTGGATTCAGGTAGGTGAGCTCTGGTATTACCTGGATGAAACAGGTGTATGCACCAACCCTGAGGGAAGCCCGGTTGGTCCCAATGCCGAAGCCGCCACCCCTGCACCTGCAGCGCCTTCCCAAACAGCTCCGCCCCAGGCGGCCCCCGCTCCCGCCCAGACGGCTCCCGCACCGGATGCCGCCATCGCCGCTGTTTTTGAAGCCGCGGGCTGGACGCTGTATGCGCCCACTGATGCGACACTGCTGCAGAATGGCATTGCCTCCGGGCTGATAGGCTTTGACGGCGCACGCTACTGGGCGTCACCTGTATTTACGGCGGCCCTGGCAGGACAGACTGTCCCTGCGCCGCAGCAGCAGGAAGCGCCGCAGGTAACAGCGGACAAGCCTCAGGAGAAAACCGTTTACATCACGGCTACCGGCAATAAATATCACAGAGCAAGCTGCCGTTATCTGGAGAAAAGCAAAATTTCCATCGACCTGTCCGACGCCCTCGCCGCCGGTTATGGCGCCTGCAAGGTCTGCAGGCCCTGAGCCGCATAAGCAAACACCTGAAACAGCATATCTGCAGGTCACAGAAAAACCGGAGACGTCACAGCCTCCGGTTTTTCCAATATTCCCTGCCCGCTTCTATGTCCCGGGCCATATTCTGCTTTAATTCTTCCACACTTGAAAACTTCATCTCCGGACGGCAGAAGGAATACAGGCTCACCTCCACATATTCCCCGTAGATTTCCTCATTAAAATCATAAAGATTTGTTTCCACGCTCATCTGGCCGCTGTTGCTCACCGTAGGCCGGCAGCCGATATTTGTAATGCCGTTCAGCTGTCTGTTTCCGGCGGATAACCGGGAAAGATACACGCCGTTTGGGGGCAGGAGCTTGTCCCTGGGAGGAAAAAGGTTCACCGTGGGCATCCCCAGCGTCCTTCCCAGCCTTTTCCCATGCATGACATTCCCCGCCACACAGTAGGGAGCGCCCAAAAGCCGTTCCGCCAGCTCCATATTCCCCTTCTGCACCTCTTCTCGCACAAAGGTGGAGCTAATCTCCCGGCCGTTATACATGATTTTGTCGATAACCTGTACCTGATAACCCATCCGTTCGGACATGGCCTGCAGAAGATGCCAGTCCCCCTTTCCTCTGTCTCCATAGGAAAGATCCGTCCCTGCCGCAATAAACCTTGTCTGCAGCCTGTCATGCAGCACTTCCCGGACAAAGGTCTCCGGCGGCATGGCCGCGGTTTCCGCATTCATGGGGAATTCAATCAGAAGATCGATTCCCATCCGGTCAAAAACCCGTCTTTTTTCTTCCTTGGTTGTCAGCTCTGCCTGCGGCTTCCCTGAGAAAAACACCCCTGGAGGGGGATCAAAGGTGAAAACCGCCGACTGCAGCCCATCCTCCTTTGCCTTCAGAATCTGAGAAAGAAGCATTCTGTGGCCCTGATGAATGCCGTCAAATTTGCCGATGGCCACCGCCGTATGGTGTTTACATTCAAATTCTGTCGTACCCGAAATTATCTGCATTGAATCACTCCAGTATCCGTACTTTCCGTTATTTCTGCGGGATATTTATCTAAAGGGTTTGGTTCCTTCACGGTCACATTACAGGAACATTTTTACGGGCTGATACCTTTCCTTCTCCTCCGAGAAGGCATAAATGCCGTAAAAACGTCCTTTTCTGTCATACACTCTCACCTGTCCGCCGTCCGGAGTCCTTACGCTTTCCTCCGCCTGGCCGGGATAAAAGGCATTCCCGTTTTCTATCAGCCTGGCAAAAGCGTCCTTCACCGTAAGGGCAGGAAGCTCTGTAAACATCGCTTCCACAGGTATCACCTTTTCTTCCAGCCTGCCCTGCGCCGCCAGTTCTTCCAGCTGGGAAAGCTTCAGCGCGCCGTCAATGGTAAAAATGCCCACTCTTGTGCGCTTCAGGCTTTTCATGGTGCCGCCGCAGCCAAGCTTCTGTCCGATATCATGGCATAAGGTCCTGATATAGGTTCCTTTGGAGCAGGCAACGCGGAAGGTGATTTCCGGCAGGCTGACGGAGAGGATTTCGATGCTGTGGATTTCCACCGGCCTGCCCTTCCTCTCCACTTCCTTCCCCGCCCTGGCCAGCTCATACAGCCTTTTGCCGTTCACCTTCAGCGCAGAGTACATGGGCGGGATCTGTTCATAAGCCCCCACAAAGGATCGGATGGCCTCCACAGCCTGCTCTTCATCCGCCGTCACCTCATGCTCCTCCAATACCGTTCCGGTCACGTCCTGGGTATCCGTCACCTGTCCCAGAAGAAGCACAGCCTCATATTCCTTGCTTTTATCAGTAAGCATATCACACAGCTTCGTGCCGCTGCCCAGGCAAACAGGAAGTACCCCGACCGCTTCCGGATCCAGGGTACCTGTATGGCCGATTTTTTTCTGCCTGCATATGCCGCGCAGCTTTGCCACCACATCATGGGAGGTAAAGCCCGCTTCTTTATAGACATTCAGAATGCCGTTTATCATGTATTCCGCTCCTTGATAAACTGTTTCCAGCCGTCCGGTCAGGCTTAACGAGCAGAAAAATGCCCGCTGGCCGGGTAGTTACAGCTGCTTTTCAATATGTAACGAAAGGTTATTGATTACATCATGGCAGGTGCCGTTCATGGTGCAGCCCGCCGCGCGCACATGCCCGCCTCCTCCGAAATAGGAAGCGATCTGCGATACATTGACGAGGCCGCCGGATCTCATGCTCACCTTATACTCCAGCACGCCTGTTTCATACATGAATATGGCGCATTCCACGCCCTTGATACTGCGAAGCTGGCTTACAATGCCCTCCAGATCCTGGGGCGAGGCTCCATAAAAATCCATGGTTTTCCTGTCAATGACGCTGACCACGCATTTTCCGTCCATGAAAAGGATGCTTTCCAGCAGTGCGCGGCCGAGTATCTGCGTCTGCAGATAGGTTTTTTCATAAAATGTCTCTTCTATGAGACGGCTGAAATCAAAGCCATAGGAAATCAGCTTTGCCGCCGCCCGAAGGGTTTCCGGCGACGTATTGGAATACTGGAACACGCCCGTATCATGGATAATGCCGATATAAAGCGCTTTGGCAATCTCTTCGTCCAGCTGTTCCTTTTCCGTCAGATCATAAATAAGCTCGCTCGTAGAGCTGGCTGTGGGAACCACATAATTCACATCCCCGCAGCCCTTATTGCTGATATGGTGGTCAATATTTATCTTTTTCACAGCGCTGTTGAAATACGCTTCTGCTCCTCCCAGGCGGTCGGACGCAGTATCCAGGGCGAAAAACACATCAAAGCGTTCCTGCTCGCCGTATTCGCTGTCAATTTCTTCCACACTGCTGATGCAGCTGAAAATATCAGCCGGTTTTTCCAGGAAAATATGAAGGTCCGCATCGGGCCTTACCTTTTTCAAATAAAGGTAAAGGCCCATACAGGAACCGACACAGTCTCCGTCCGGACGGATATGTCCGCTGATCCCTATCCTTTTTGCCTGTTTACATTCTTCCAAAAGCTTCATATCAGACCTCCCTGCTGTCAAACATGCGCCAGGCGGAAGCATCTGCCGGCTTATTCTTCTCCGGCTTCCTCATCCGTCTCCGCCTGCGTCCCTGCGCTGCCCATAACTTCATCAATCTTATGGGACATGTTTACTCCGTAGGCAATGGACTGATCCATGATAAAACATACCTCCGGCGTAATACGAAGATTGATTTCCTTCGCCAGCCTGCTTTTGATAAAGCCGGCGGCGCTTCTTAAGCCGGCCAGCGTATCCGCCTGGGCTTTTTCATCCCCAAGCACGCTGATCCATGCCTTGCAGGTCTTCAGATCCGGAGAAACCTCCACCGCTACCACTGAAGTAAGGGGAGCGATTCTGGGATCCTTTATTTCCCCCCGGATGGTTTCGGCAAGCACCTTCTGCACCTCCGTATTGATCCGGGTATTTTTAACACTGTTTTTTCTCATATTACTCCTACCTGTGAGGCAGCATTCCTTCGCAGCTTACCTGGGAACCTCCACCATAATGTAGGCTTCCACGATATCGCCCTCCTGAATCTGGTCAAAGCCGTCAAAGACAAGACCACATTCATATCCGGAACGTACTTCCTTCACATCATCTTTAAAACGCTTGAGACTTGCCAGAGTGCCTTCATAAATCTGATCCTTGTCTCTGGTAATTCTCACCTTGCAGTCTCTCTTGAACTCACCGTCAAGCACATAGGAACCTGCAATGTTGCCCACTGCGGATGCTTTGAAAATCTGACGCACTTCCGCATGGCCGATAACCTTCTCCTCAAATACAGGATCCAGCATACCCTTCATTGCAGCTTCGATATCCTCGATAGCCTGGTAAATAACTCTGTACAGACGGATATCCACGCCCTCTCTTTCGGCCGTTGCCTTCGCCGTTGCATCCGGACGGACATTGAAGCCGATAATGATGGCATTGGAGGTTGCGGCCAGGGTGACATCGGATTCGTTGATGGCGCCTACGCCGCCGTGGATGCATTTTACAACCACTTCTTCATTGGTCAGCTTAAGCAGGCTCTGTTTTACCGCTTCCACGCTGCCCTGTACGTCGGCCTTGATAATCAGGTTCAGTTCCTTCAGATTGCCTTCCTGAATCTGGCTGAACAGATCATCCAGAGACATTTTAGCCTTTGTCTCTTCCAGCTTCTTCTCTTTATTCTGTGCGATAAAGGTTTCCGCATAGGCTCTCGCCTCTTTGTCGTTCTCATGTGCCAGGAATACCTCGCCGGCATTGGGAACATCGGAAAGGCCCAGGATTTCCACAGGGGTGGAAGGTCCTGCTTCCTTGGCGCGTCTGCCCTTATCGTCTATCATTGCCCTAACCTTGCCATGGCATGCGCCGGCAGAAATAAAGTCGCCCACGTGAAGGGTGCCCTTCTGTACCAGTACGGTTGCCACAGGTCCACGTCCCTTATCCAGCTCCGCTTCGATGACAAGGCCTCTTGCCTGTCTGTTGGGGTTGGCCTTCAGTTCCAGTATTTCGGAAGTAAGCAGGATCATCTCCAGCAGCTGGTTGATGCCGTCGCCGGTCTTTGCGGATACCGGTGCGAATACGGTGCTTCCGCCCCATTCCTCGGGAATAAGCTCATATTCTGCCAGTTCCTGCTTCACCCTGTCGATATTGGCATTGGGTTTATCCATCTTATTTACAGCAACGATGATTTCAATGCCTGCAGCCTTTGCATGGTTGATCGCTTCCACGGTCTGGGGCATAACGCCGTCGTCCGCCGCAACCACCAGGACCGCGATATCCGTGGAGTTGGCGCCGCGCATACGCATGGCTGTAAACGCCTCATGTCCGGGAGTATCCAGGAAGGTGATTTTCTGTCCGTTAATCTGTACGGTATAAGCGCCGATGTGCTGGGTGATTCCGCCCGCTTCACGGTCTGTTACATTTGTCTTTCTGATAGCATCCAGAAGGGAGGTTTTACCATGGTCAACATGACCCATAACACAGATAACAGGAGGCCTGGAAATCATATCCTCTTCGTTCTCTTCGTCTTCCTTCAGCAGTTCTTCAATGACATCCACCTTAATTTCTTTTTCGCAGATAATGTCATAATCAATGGCGATATTTTCCGCATCTTCATAGGAAATTTCCTGATTCAGGGTAACAACCTTGCCCTCCAGGAACAGCTTCTTGATGATTGCGGCAGGCAGCAGCTTCATTTTATCGGCCAGTTCCTTAATGGTGATGGTATCACCTACGGTAATAACCTTGATCTGTTCCTCCTGAGCCTCTTCCTTCTTAGGCTCCGGCTTGATAAATCTGCCGGCCTTGTTTTTCAGTTTGTTCTTTGCCGCATTGTCCTCTTCGTAAATAAGGTCTTTCCTGGAGCGTTTATCCCTCTCCTGGCTGCTGCGGCGCTTCTCTTCGTCCCTGTGCTTCTCGCCTTCTTTAATCGGGCTTTCGGGGACAAAACTCTTGCCGCCCGGCGCAGGCTTCCTGAATTTATTGTCCGCGGCACGTTTAGCGTCCGGCCTTCCGCCTGCGCCCTGTGTACGGTCTCCCTGAGGACGGTCACTATTGCCGCCAGGTCTGCCGCCATTTGCATTACGGTTAAAGCCCTGGCCAGGCCTCTGGCCGCCGCCAAAGCCTGGACGGCTCTGGCCTTCACCAGGTCTGCCCTGAGGCCTGTCGCTTCTGGGCGCCCTTGTGTCCGTACGTCCGCCCTGCGGTCTGTCGTTTCTCGGATTTCTGGACTGCGGCCTGTCTGTCCTGCCGCTGTCCGGACGGCTGCCCTGCGGCCTGCTGCCCTCCGGGCGGCTGTTCTGCGGCCTGTCGCTTCTGTTATCCGTTCTTCCTTCATTCCTGTTATCACTTCTCTCGGCCCTTGCCGCTTTTTCCGCGGCAGCTTTTTCTTCTCTTGCTTTCTGTTCTCTGGCTGCTCTTTCCGCAGCTTCCGCACGCCTGCGCTGTTCTTCCAGCCTCTCATCGGGCATCTGGGGCTGTGAAGGCTTGGTAAGGGGCTTGATCAGCTTGGGCTGTTCAAAACCGATTCTTCCTGAAGAACGGTTCTGGTTATTATTCTGACGGTTCTGGCCGTTTCTTCCCTGCCCGCCGGAATTGTTACCGCGGCCGGAATTATTTCTGCCGCCGTTGTTTCCATTATTTCCATTATTTCCGTTGTTGCTGCCCCTTCTGTCTCCATTATTTCCAGACACACCAGGTTTATTCCCGGCTGAGGACTGACGCTGTCCGCCGGACTGCATTTTGCTGTTGTGCGGATTGCTCACAAAAATAATGTTTTTCTTCTTTTTCACCGGCGCATCGGCTGCGCCGCCTTCACGGTGCTCAGCGGCAGGCTGTGCCGCCGCAGAAGGCTGCGCTGCCGCAGTCTGGACCTGCTCCTGCTTTCCGTGATTTTCATTCTGCGTATTCTCTGTTTTCTTTTCCGGCGTAACGCCCGTCGTCTTCATGGATGCTTCTTCCACTACGCGTTTTTCTCCTTCGCTTTTACCAAAATGTTTCTTTACCATCGCTGTCGCATCGTCTTCAATGGAGCTTTGGGCGGCTTTCGCCTCCACCCCTTTGCCCTGAAGAAATGTGATTACGTCTTTACTGTGTATACCTAACTCTTTTGCAAGTTCAAATACTTTCGTTTTTGCCATGCTGCTACCTCCGTCTACTTGGCTTCTTCCAAATGTCCGATCAGGCTTTTGGCAAACCCGTCATCTGTTACCGCCAGGGATGCCCTCATTTCCTTTCCCATCGCGTGTCCCAGCCCCTCCTTGGTATCATAGAGGTAAAAGGGTACGCGGTAGTACTCGCACATGTTCCGGAAGTTTTTCTTTGTATTGTCAGAGGCATCATTTCCTACGATCACCAGCCTTGCAGCACCGGACTTCACACACTTTTCCGTCATGAACTCACCGCTGACCACTGATGAAGCCCTGGTGGCAAGACCCAGCAGGGATAAAATCTTATTCTGCTTCAAACTCCTCAAACTCCCTCTCCAGACTGTCATATACTTCATTTGGAATATTCATCTTGAAGGAGCGCTCCAGGCCTTTGCCTTTCCTTGCCTTTTTCAGGCATTCCATGGATTTGCAAAGATAAGCGCCTCTTCCATTTTTTTTACCGGTCACATCCAGTACAATGTCTCCTTCTGCAGTCTTCAGGACGCGCATCATTTCTTTTTTGCCCTTCATTTCGCCGCAGCCTACGCATTGTCTCATGGGAACTTTCTTATTCATAGTTCTCTCCGTCATCCTCTGTCAGTTCTTCCTGCGAAGCTTCATCCAGGTTCTCGTCGAAGGTTTCTTCAAGAGGAGCTTCCTCATAGGCTTCCTCTCCGGCGTATTCCCCGGAATCCTCAGACTCCTCATAATCGCCGTCGTACTCTTCCTCGTATTCGCCGTCTTCCTCATCGTAATCATCATCCAGATAATCCTCGTAACGGAAGCCGGGTGCATCCTTGGCCTGAGTCTCGCTCTTGATATCTATCTTGTAACCTGTCAGCCTTGCCGCCAGTCTGGCGTTTTGTCCTTCCTTGCCGATTGCCAGGGAAAGCTGGTAATCAGGAACAACAACCTTTGCGGTTTTTTCATCAGGATCCGCAAATACGGCAACAATCTTGGCAGGGGAAAGTGCATTCTGAATCAGGTTTCCGGGATTCTCATCCCAGTTGACGATATCGATCTTCTCGCCGCGCAGCTCATCCACAATGGCGTTTACCCTGGCGCCGTTCATACCTACGCAGGCGCCCACCGCGTCAACGTTGGGATTGTTGGACCAGACAGCCATTTTTGTACGGCTTCCCGCTTCTCTGGCGATGCTTTTGATTTCTACCGTTCCGTCCTTGATTTCGGTAACCTCAGATTCAAACAGCCTCTTAACCAGCTCCGGATGGGTGCGGCTCACAAGGATACGCGGTCCCTTGGGTGTGTTCTTCACCTCCAGGATATAGACCTTGATTCTCTCGGTGGGCTTGAATACCTCGCCCTTTACCTGCTCGCTTTCATTCAGGAGGGCATCGGCCTTTCCTAAATTAATGCTTATGTTCTTACCCACATATCTCTGGACAACGCCGGTAACCACATCTTTTTCTTTTTCAAAATACTGATTGTAAATTACGCTTCTTTCTTCTTCCCTGATCTTCTGCAGTATCACGTTCTTGGCATTCTGTGTGGCAATACGCCCGAATTCCTTGGACTTGATTTCCACATGAATGACATCTCCCACCTTGGCTCTCTTGGAAATCTCCTGGGCATCCTCCAGGGCGATCTGCAGGCAGTCATCCTCCACGTCATCCTCTGTCTCCACCACTTCCTTTTCCGCATACACGAGAAAATCGCAAGTTTTCCGGTCAATTTCCACCTTCACGTTATCCGCTTTGCCGAAATGGTTTTTGCACGCCGTAAGCAGGGAATTCTCAATCGCCTCAAAAAGTGTCTCCTTGCTGATTTCTTTTTCTTTTTCCAGAATATCCAGCGCTTCCATTAATTCCTTATTCATTGCTTTAACCTCCAAAAATATTTAAAAATCAAATGCAAGCCTTATCAGGGCGATTTCAGACCTTGCAAAAACTTTTTCTTCCTCTTGTGTTTCAATTGTGACGCTGTTTTCATCAAATGCTTTCAGAATGCCCGCAAATTCCTTCTGTTTATCCTTAGGCTTGTAGAGCCGCAGCTCCACTTCCTCTCCAAGGCTCTTTTCCAAATGCTTATCCTTCTTCAGCGTCCTGCCCAGTCCCGGGCTGCTGACCTCCAGAATATAAGCATCATCAATAAAATCCTCTTCATCCAGCTTGTCGGAAAGCGCTCTGCTCACATTCTCACAGTCGAGAATATTCACACCCTCCGGCTTGTCGATATAAGCCCTCAAATACCAGTCGCTGCCTTCCTTCACATACTCAACGTCGTAAATCTCCACGCCGTTTGCTTCTGCAATGGGTGCAAGCACTTCTTCGGTACGGGTTTCAATCGTTCTGCCTTTTGACATTCGTTCACCAGTTCCTTTCTTTATTCAGTTGTAAGTTGCCTAATCAATAAAGAAGAGTGGACCGGAAGTCCACTCTACTCTAGTAATCTTATTAACCTTACAGTAGTATAACACCATTGTATACAAAACGCAAGTGCAAAATGCGGAGGGTGTGGTGGCCTCTCGGGAGGGTGGATAAGCCCGGAGCATTTCCGGTGGTGTCTGGGGGAGGGGTTCCGGGGTGCGGGGCGGGCTGTGTTACAGGTGAGTCCCGAAAAAATGGGATATTTCTAATCGTCCCGTTTTTCCATGCTTCTTCCAACATGGCGCAAACTCCTCACTTCGTTCGCAAGCGACTAAAGTCGCTGACAGCGCCATTAGGAACGGAGCGAAGCATGAAAAAACGGGGCGATAAGAAATATCTCCATTTTTTCGGGACTCACCTGTAACACAGCCCGCCCCGCACCCCGGAACCCCTCCCCCAGACACCACCGGAAATACTCCGGGCCGGCAGGTAACGAAAAGGGCGCCGCACGCTTCTGTATTTTATATAGAAGAAAAAGAAAAAGGACTGGAGGGAGGTAATTTTATTTTATGGGGTTTTAACTTGTTTCATTATTCTTTTTTCAACAAATGTCGCTGTATTCAGGGATAAGCGCATCCGGCCCGGTTCCTTTCTTCTGTTTCACGGAGGCGGCGGGAGGTTGGGAGAGCTACGGCAGGGCGGGGAGGTGGGGGAAGGGAGCGGCTCCATTGGAAAAAACGGTGATGTTTCTTACTGCGCCGGAAGGCCGGGATTTTGCCGCCCTTTGCGGCTTGTCTGACGAACGCAGACGACCACAGCAACTAAAATACAGCCACCACACACAGGGGTCGCTGCGGAGGAGTTTCAGCCGCTTCGGCACAATCCTGGCCTTCCGGCGCAGTTAGAAACACCCCATTTTTGAGACTGGGGCCGCCCCTCCCCCCACCTCCCCGCCCTGCCGCAGCCCTCCCAACCTTCCGCCGCCCCCATGAAACAGAAGAAAGGAACCGGGCCGGATGCGCTTATCCCCTCCCCACTCTTTTTGTATTTGGGACTTTTCTCTTGGTTTTTAGTGTGATAGAATATATTGTCACAGCGGCATTGTTTTGAAGCGGCAGTGCAGCGCTGTAATTCATATTATTTTAGGGGGTTTTTCCTTATGAAAGAACAAAAGAATTCGTTTTCCGGCCGGATCGGTTTTATATTGGCGGCGGCAGGGTCTGCTGTGGGGCTGGGGAATATCTGGCGGTTTCCTTATCTGGCGGCGAAGTACGGCGGAGGGACTTTTCTGCTGATTTATCTGATACTGGCGGTGACGTTTGGTTTCGCCCTGATGCTGACGGAGATTGCTTTGGGGCGGAAAACGGGAAAGAGTACGTTGTATGCTTTTACGTCCCTGAATAAGAAGTTTTCTTTCCTGGGCGTGCTTTCCAGTATTGTTCCCATTATTATCTTTCCTTATTATTGTGTAATCGGGGGATGGGTGGCCAAGTATCTGTTTGTGTATGTGACAGGGCAGGGGCTGGCGGCTACGGAGGACAGCTTTTTTACGGGTTTTATCGGTGAGGTTGGGCAGCCTTTGTTCTGGCTTTTCCTTTTTATTGCGGCTACTGCTTTTATTGTTATGCTTGGCGTGGAAAAGGGGATTGAGAAGGCGAGCAAAATATTGATGCCGATTCTTGTCCTTCTTTCCCTGGGAATTGCGGTTTATGTGGTGACGCGGCCGGGGGCTGTGGACGGGCTGATTTATTATATCAAGCCTGATTTCTCGGAGTTTTCGGTGAATTGTGTGCTTGCGGCGATGGGGCAGCTTTTTTATTCCATGTCTCTTGCCATGGGTATTATGATTACGTATGGTTCTTATATGCCGAAGTCGGAAAACATTGAGTCGTCGGTGCGCAGCATTGAGCTTTTTGATACGGGAATTGCTTTTATTTCAGGTATGATTATTATTCCTTCGGTATTCGTTTTTTCCGGCGGGAACAAGGATATTCTTTCTTCAGGGCCGAGCCTGATGTTTATTACGCTTCCCAAGGTTTTCGCCAGTATGCGGGCCGGTGCGATTCTGGGGCTGGTATTTTTCCTGCTTGTTTTATTTGCGGCCCTGACTTCTTCCATTTCTTTAATGGAGACGGTGGTGTCTATTGTTCAGGACAAATTCCATATGAAAAGGAAGACGGCGTGTCTTGGAGTCATGGTTTTTGCCCTGGTGATGGGAATTCCTTCTTCTCTGGGCTTTGGCGTGCTTTTCTGGGTGGCTCCTCTGGGGCTTTCCATCCTGGATTTCTTTGATTTCCTGAGCAACAGTGTGCTTATGCCTGTGGTGGCGTTATTTACCTGTATTTTTGTGGGTTTTGTCGTGAAGCCGAAGGTGGTTACGGATGAGGTGAAGCTTTCCGCTCCGTTTAAGGATGAAAAGCTTTATGTGGTTCTTGTGAAATATGTGGCTCCGATTCTGATCTTTTTGATTCTTATCAGTTCTATCGCCAATACGTTTGGTTGGATTAGCCTGTAAGGGCAGTTGGGTCGGTTTCAGGCGGTGTGCCAGAGCAGGGCAGCCGGAAATGGGAAACGTGGATGTGTTTCTCATTTCCGGCTGTCTTTTTTAGTTTTGCAGGATGTGTTCTGCGGGATGGTTCGGCTGACTGCTGACCGCAGGCCGGAGGAAAGCGGAGGGTGGAAAGCGGCCTTTTCGGCGGTTATTGCGCTTCCAGGCAGGCTTTTATGGCTTTGCTTATGAACTCTGAGGCGCCGGGGCCGTACTTTTTGTTGTTGGCTTCAATATATGCTGGGTTGGTCCGGTAAAGCTCCGCCATGAATTCCCAGTAGTTATCTCCCATATCTGTGCCTTTGTTCGATTCTTCAGTCAGGGTTATCAGCCCGGCGGTAATTTCGCGTATCCCGGGATCTGCGGGATCCTTGGTGAGGTCAGCGGTGAGTTTCCTGGTCAGGGCCTCTGTTTTTTCGGCAAGGGAAAGGGCTTCCGTCCGGGAAAATGCCGGGCCGTCCGCAAGAAACCGGGCCAGGTTCTTTTGGGCTGCCTTTGTGTAATTTTCAATGCTGCCATATTGTTTTACTGCCATTTCGCCAATCTCATCTTCCCTGGAGCGCATCATTGTAAGCATCTCATCAAAGCTTTCCAGGCTTCCAAATTGTTTTACAATTTCTTCGGAATTATTTTGTCTGTATTCATTCAGTGCGTTAAAGTAATCCGTCATATCAAATTTTTTGAAGTCCATGCATTTTTCTCCTTTAATCAGTTTGTCCAGCAGTTCGATCAGGGCATTCAGACGGTCGCGTTTGAGCTGTATAAGTTCGCGCTGTTTTATGAATGCGTTCATTTTATCAAACTGCGGGTTTTCCATAATGGTTTTAACTTCCTTCAGCGTGAAGTCCAGTTCCTTGAAAAAAAGGATCTGCTGGAGAGTTTCCAGCGTATTTTCATCGTAGAGGCGGTATCCGGCCTCCGTCAGTCCCGCCGGCTTGAGCAGTCCGATTTCATCGTAGAACTGGAGGGTGCGCACGCTGACTCCTGTCAGGTTTGCCACCTGTTTTACTGTCATCATATATTTGCACCTTCTTTCCTTCCCTCAGGTATTACTTTAGGCTATCACTATACGTGAGGGTCAATACCTATAAAATCTTTTTGCAATTATTCTGTGATTGGGTTTGTATAATATGAAAGCCGGTTTGGCGTATGAAAGGAGTTTTTTGGAGAAAAACATGGATATTTTGACAGATGCGGTAATAAAGGCAGCTTCAGAAGCTGTTGATAAAGAAGGGGTCAGTAATATAAACTTAAAAACGCCGGAGATGATATCAAAAAAGCAACGGACTGCGTTTATTCCGGCTTTATGATAATTCATCCCAGCGTTCGGAGCCTATTCAGCGGGCGGCAGCATGGGGCGCAGGGAACCGCAGGCTGTTTTCATGGGCGAGGGGCAGGAAATAGGGCGTCCTCTCCCGCCCTATTTCCCGCCGCTTTTCAGGTTGGCAATGATCTTCTTCGCACAGGCAAGGAACTCTTCCATTTCCTGTTCATGGAAGCCCTGCCAGATTTGTTCGTCAATATTCCGGAAGTCCTCATGCACCTGGGCGGCCCTGCTGCGGCCTTCCTCAGTGAGGACTATAAGGAAGGAACGGCGGCAGTCGGGATGCTTTTCCCGGGTCAGGTATCCGGCTTCCTCCAGACGGTCGAGGGTGCGGGACATGGTTGCCACATCCATACAGCACCGGTCGGCCAGTTCCCGCTGGGTCACATGGTCTTTTTCATATAATTTATTCAGAATCCTCGGCTGTCCCGGTGACAGTCCCAGCTTCTGAAAATACGGCTGGAGGATTCTTTTCCTGGCAATTTCCATTTCCACCATCGCATCTCTGATTTCCCATTTTTCCATTCTGTTATCACTCTCCTGACTTTCATTCCGGCGGCATCCTGCCGCCAGGGTTCTTCCCCAGCTTCGGGTATGAGGCCGGGGAGGAACCTTTGCGGGGTACAGGCTTCTTTTTTATTGTAGCATGGTTTGACGGGTCATTCCAGTTCGAATTGGCCAGTATACAGCTGATAGTAGCGGCCTTTCTGCTCTAAAAGCTCCTCGTGATCGCCCCGTTCTATGATCTCTCCTTTTTCCAGCACCATAATCGCCTTGGAATTACGCACGGTGGAAAGTCTGTGGGCTATGACAAATACGGTCCGTCCCTCCATCAGGGCATCCATGCCTTTTTCGATAAGCTTTTCCGTCCGGGTATCGATGGAGCTGGTGGCTTCATCCAAAATCAACACAGGCGGGTTGGAAATTGCCGCTCTGGCAATGGCAAGCAGCTGTCTCTGTCCCTGGGAAAGATTGGAGCCGTCGCTGTAAAGCATGGTCTGATAACCCTCGGGAAGCCTTCGGATAAAGGAATCCGCGTTGGCGATGCGGGCCGCTTCCTTTACTTCCTCATCCGATGCCTTCAGTCTGCCATAGCGGATATTATCGGCAATGGTCCCGGTAAACAGGTGGGTATCCTGGATTACCATGGACAGGGAACGGCGCAGATCCTTTTTGCGGATATCCCGGATATCCAGGCCGTCGTAGGTGATGGTGCCGCCCTGGATCTCATAAAAACGGTTGACCAGGTTGATGATCGTCGTCTTTCCCGCGCCTGTGGAGCCTACAAAGGCTATTTTCTGGCCGGGCTTTGCATAAAGGCTGATGCCGTTTAATATCTTCTTTTCGGAAGTATAGCCAAACACCACATCGGTAAACCGCACATCGCCCTTCAAAGGCACCAGATGGCTGCCGCCGTCCTTATCCGGCACCTTCCAGGCGTAATCCCTGCCCTCGCTGCCGTTTTCTTCCAGCTGTCCGTCTTTTTCCCGTACATGGCAGAGCGTGATTTTCCCTTCGTCTGTTTCCGGCTCCTCTTCCATCATCTCAAAAATACGCTCCGCACCGGAAAGCGCCGCCAGCAGGAAATTGATCTGCTGGGTAAACTGGTTCATGGGCATGGCGCTCTGTCTTACATAGACCAGATAAGAGGCCAGGCTTCCCAGATCCATCAGTCCGGACAGCACAAACATGCCGCCCACGCAGGCGGAAACCGCATAGTTAAAATAGGAAAGGCTGACGATTGTCGGCACCATCATGCCCGAATAGGACAACGCCTTTGTAGATGCCTCCCGCAGCGCTTCATTTCTCCGGCAGAACTCTTCGAAATCCTTATCCTCGTGGTTAAAAACCTTTTCCACCTTCTGGCCGCCCACCATTTCTTCCACAAAGCCGTTGATGCTTCCCAGATGCTTCTGCTGGGCCAGATAGTATTTTTTACTCCGCTTTCCGTTAAACTGGATAAAAAGGAACATCAGCAGCAAAAAGCCGATGACAATCAGGGAAAGCCTGAAATTCAGGATAATCAGCATGGTAATGGTGCCAGTTACCACGATAAAGCTCTGTATCAGAAGGGTAAAGCTGTTGTTCAGCGCCTCGGTCAGGGTATCCACATCATTGGTGAACCTGCTCATCAGCTCGCCGTGAGTATGCGCATCGAAATAGGAAAGCGGAAGGTCCTGGGTATGTTCAAATAAATCCCTTCTGATGCGTCCCACGATTTTCTGGCAGGTGTGCACCATCAGCTGATTGTAGCCCAGCGTGGCCAGCGCCCCGAAGCCGTACATGACGGCCATCAGAATCAGGATGCGGATGAGCCCCGGGATGTTTCCCGGCAGAATGTACCGGTTGATAACCGGCTTGAGCATATAGGTTCCCAGAATGTTGGCAAGGCTGCTGATGCACACCAGTATCCCCACCAGCACCATGGACCATTTATAGATTCCCATATAGTGGAGCATCTTTTTCATGGTTTTCTTTTTATCCTTCGGTCTTGCATATCCGGTATATTTCGCCATTACAGATCAGCTCCTTCCTTCTGGGATTGATAGATTTCCTGATAAATTTCATTATTCTTCAGAAGCTCCTCATGGGTGCCCACGGCATAGACCCTTCCATCCTCAAGGATGATGATTTCATCCGCATGGACGACGGAGGTGATCCGCTGGGCAATGATGATTTTGGTGGTGCCCGGCAGGCTGCGTTCCATCCCTTCCCGTATCTTCGCTTCCGTTGCCGTGTCCACAGCGCTTGTGGAATCGTCCAGAATCAGCACCCTGGGCTTCTTCAGCAAGGCCCTGGCAATACAGAGCCTCTGTTTTTGCCCGCCGGATACATTTACGCCGTCCTGGCCCAGGTCGGTGTCATAGCCGTTTTCCAGCCTTTCGATAAATTCATCCACGCAGGCGGTTCTGCATGCCTCTTCTATCTCTTCCTCCGTGGCGTCCTCCTTCCCCCACCGCAGGTTATCCCTGACGGTTCCGGAAAAAAGCGTGTTTTTCTGAAGCACCATGGCTATGGCATCCCGCAGATGCCTCAGCGGATATTCCTGCACCGGATATCCGTCGATGCGGATCTCTCCCTCCGTCACATCATACAGACGGGGAATCAGCTGCACCAGCGTGGATTTGGCGGCGCCGGTTCTTCCGATGATGCCGATTGTCTGGCCGGCCTTCATATGAAGCGTAATGTCCGAAAGCACATATTCCTGCGCATCTTTGCTGTATTTAAAGTATACATGGTCAAAATCAATTTCTCCTTTTTCAACAAAAATGTCCTTTGACCGTTCCTCGGTGATGTCGATTTTCTCGTCCATTACCTCCGTGATACGCTTCCAGGAGGTGAGGGATCGGGTGAACATCATAAATACATTGGATATCATCATAAGGGAATTAAGCACCTGGAGCACATAGCTTAAAAAACCGGTCAGCTCGCCCACCTGCATGCCTCCCACCAAAATCAGCCTGCCGCCAAACCAGAGGATGCACAGAATGGTAGTGTACATGACAAGCTGCATGGCAGGCATATTCAGGGAAGCGACCCTAAAAGCCCTCTCCGAGGTGGTCAAAAGCCCTGTATTCACCTCTTCGAATTTCGCCAGCTCATAATCGCCTCTGACATAAGACTTCACCACCCGGATTGCCGTCAGGTTTTCCTGGATAATGCGGTTAACCAGATCCACTGCTTTCTGCATTTTGGAATACAGCGGCCGGACATGGGAAATAATGAGGAATAAAAGAACGCCCAGAACAGGCGCCGCTATCAGGAAAACCACTGCCAGCTCTTTGTTGATATAAAAGGAAACGGCAATGGCGGTAATCATCATCACCGGCGCGCGGCAGGCCGGACGCATGCCGCCGGAAATGGAATTCTGGATATTGGTCACATCTCCCGTCAGCCTTGTGACAAGGGATGAGGTCCGGAAATGATCCGTATTGGCAAAGGAGAACTGCTGGAGCTTACGGTATTCATCCTTTCGGATTTCCGCGCCGATGCCCTGTCCGCAGACGGCTGCAAATCTGGCGCTTCCCGCTCCCAGCACCATGGAAACAACCGCACAGCCCGCCATCAGCAGGCCTTTTTCAAAAATATAGGCCTTATCCGCGTTGGCAATTCCCACATCCACCATATCCGCCATGATGAGGGGAATAATCAGCTCCAGAAAGGTCTCCAAAACAATACAGAACACTGCCAGAACCGTTGCCGTCCTGTATTTCTTCATGTAAGAAAGTAAACGTCTCATACTGCCTCCAAATTCAAGTATTTACAATTATTGCATATGCAACTATTTTATGGGCATTATTTGATTTTGTCAACTCCTGCATCTTTTTTTATTTTTCATGCCCTGAATTATGCAACGGATCCGCTCTATCCGGGCTGTTATGGACTATTGCAAATATTACTACATTAATGTAGACTATATTACCGTTCTGTGGTAGTCTGTATATAGTGATGTGTCGGAATTTTGATATGGAAGGAGCCGCTCTTTGGGTGAAAAAATCGGAGTGGCCCGGAGGATAAGGAAATGTTGGATGAAATCACTGACTGTGCAGTATCAGGAAGGCTTCAGGAAATATTCCTGAAGGATGGGGATTACCGTAAGCTGAGCGAAACGGAAAAGGAGGCTGCCGTCAGCTGTTACCGCGAGCTGCCTGAAGAATACCATGATCTGGTGGAGTCGCTGATGGACTGTCATAACAGCTGCTGCGGGAAGCTGATAGAACTGGCATATAAGCAGGGAATGAAAGACTGTGCGCGCCTGCTTGAAGAGCTGAACCTCAAATAAAAAAACATAAAAAAAGAACTGTAGACACAAGGCCTGCAGCACTTCTTTCGGGTTGGGCTATTCTTTTCAAAATAGTCAGCAGCTCGTAGGGGAATCGAACCCCTGATTCCGCCGTGAGAGGGCGGCGTCTTAACCGCTTGACCAACGAGCCATCTGGTGTTGTCCGCGATAACTTCCCGCGTGACACTTGTATATAATAATACAAGTTGCCAGGAAATGCAAGTACTTTTTTTGAAATTTTTCTAATTTTTATTTTGATTTTATTTTAACGCAATATTATTTCATAAAAAACCTGCGCAAAAGCTGCTTTTTTAAGGGGCGGCAGAGCTTCGGAGGGATTATTTTTGCTGCCTGTCGGGCGTCTCCCTCCTGTTTCCTTTTTTCCTGCCGCCTTGCAGTTTTCCTCCTAATTAATTCCGCCGCCGGCCCGGCGCAGCTTATGCCTGCCGCCAGGTATACTTCTTCAAGAGCGCCCTGTAATCTTCATAGAAGGCACAGTTTTCAAACCGGAAGGATTCCGGCATGGACATGATTTCCTCTTTGGGGAATTCCTCCAGGACCGGCTTCAGGATATATTCCTCTTCCAGGCGGTACAGCACGCCCCTCAGCTGGAACTGCAGCTCGTATTTCAGTTCCTTTGCCAAATCTGCCGTATATCTTTTTCCCATATCCTCCATGATTTCATCCGCAGCGTCCATCTGCCCGTAATGCGACCAGTGTTCCCTGATCCTGCCGGCCAGCTTCATCCAGCCGGTGCCATCCTTCGGGTAGGCCAGGCCCATCCACTGTGCATCCTTATAGCTCCAAAGAGTCCAGGAAAGGCCATGCTTTTGAAACAGTCCCAGTGTTTCATCCAGAAGCTGCATCGTAAACGGAAGATCGTCCTTCTTAATATCCACCCCGGCTTCCCCACAGAGGGCAGGACGGCCGAATTTATCCCGCAGAGCCGCGAATCCGGCAAGCTGCTCATCCATCTTTCGCACTCTCTCCCTGGCGTCATAATCCTTATCACACAGATTCTTATCCCATACAGTAGGATAAAAATGGAAGGTCAGCGCCGTCTGTTCATCCGCAGGCAGCCTGATATCTGAAAAATCCATGGAGAAAAAATCGCCCTCAATAAAAATAATATGATTCTTATCCACCTTTCGCACTGCCTTTGTCACTTCTTCAAAGAAGGCATTCAGCACGCCCTCCTTTTTAGGCATAAGAAAAGGCTCATTGAGCAGATCGTAGCCTAACAGGAAAGGCTCGTCCTGGTATCGTTGTGCTATGTCCTGCCACAGCTTCACAATCTGTTCCTGGAAAATACGGAAATGCC
Source organism: Eisenbergiella massiliensis (assembly GCF_003435485.1). Classification (NCBI taxonomy): domain Bacteria; kingdom Bacillati; phylum Bacillota; class Clostridia; order Lachnospirales; family Lachnospiraceae; genus Eisenbergiella; species Eisenbergiella massiliensis. The sequence goes on along the minus strand of NZ_QVLV01000029.1, from coordinate 2,852 downwards.
AGAACTGCGGGATTCCCGTGGTGTTATCCGAGTGCCAGTCCGGGTTCTGTCCCCCCGGCACCGTATGCAGATCCGGCATCAGGAAAATCTCATACTTGCTGCAAAGGGCAAGCAGCCTGTCCATATAGCCAAAGCCCTCTTCCTTATATACCCCCGGATTCTCATCATCAATAAAAAGCCTGTAGCTGAAAGGCACGCGCAGCAGATTCACCCCGGATTCCTTCAGGAAAAGGAAATCCTCCTCCGTAAGGAAATTCAAAATAAAGGAATCAAAAAAACGGGCCGCGTCCTCCTTCCCCAGCACCCGGGCAAAGGTTTCCCTGATCTGTTTGTCCGTTCCCGGAAGCCCCAGCATAAAATGCTCCATATTCAGCCAGGAGCCCACGCCCAGCCCGGAAAACAGGATGGGCTTTCCCCTGTAATAAAATTCTTTTCCATTCACCTTAACAAAATCCATAATCAGCGCTCCTTATTTCCTCGTAGCAGTTCAGAACGGCGGGCCATTCAAGAAGATGGCAGTCCTGAACTGCTGCATTTTTTCCAACAATAACAGTCCCGGGGCATCCTTCCCGTCCCGGGACTGTTTTCTTCTATACTGTTTACATAGTAAGCGGCAGCCTGCCGTTAAAATTTCAGTTCCTTAAGACACCCGTTTTTCACAAAAACAGGAATGGCGTCAATGGGAGCCTCACATACAATATCCGCCCCGCCTGCATATACTTTTCCGTCATTCAGGCTGCGCCACTCTCCCGCAGGAAGATACAGCTTTCTTTCCCTCTGTTTTTCATAAAGGATGGGCGCCACAAGAATTTCCGGCCCGAACATATACTCGTCCTCGATCTCCCAGCATTTTCCGTCCTCCGGGAAATCATAGAACAGCGGACGCATTACCGGCGTCCCTTTTTCATGCGCCTGCGCCATCAGGCGTTTTACGTAGGGCAGCATCCTTTCTCTCAGCTCCAGGTACTTTTTACAGATTTCATATACCTCTTCGCCGTAGCTCCATACTTCATTTTCCGCGCCACTGATAGCCGTTCCGCCGCCTGTGGTTCCCAGAGGCTCCTTGAAGGGCTCGCGGAAGCCGTGCAGACGGAATACCGGGCAGAATGCCCCGAACTCAAACCATCTGACCAGAACCTCCTTGAAATCCTCATCATATATATTTCCGCCGTGGAAGCCGCCGATATCCGTCGTCCACCAGGGAATCCCCGCAAGGCCCATATTCAGCCCTGCAGCCAGCTGGCTCCTTAAGGAGCGAAAGCTTGAGTCAATATCTCCGGACCATACAAGGGCGCCGTATTTCTGGCTGCCTGCCCATGCGCAGCGAAGAAGGTTCACAATGTTGGCCTGGCCTTCCCCTTCCATGCCTTCATAGGCCATTCTCGCGTATTCCCTGGGGAAAATATTGCCGATTTCCAGATCTGAGCCCAGGTAAAAACGATGGTTGCCGTATTCATAGTTGGTGAATTCCGGTTCCGCCTCATCCAGCCAGAAAATGCGTACGCCGTCGTCATAATAATTCTTTTTAATCTTGCTCCACACATATTTTCTGGCATCCGGATTGGTGGGATCCATGATGGCCGCATTGCCCAGCTGGTGCATCCTTTTTCCGTAGTCATTCCGGCTCAGATAGCCCAGCTCCTCCATTTCCTTAAAGTTCTCGCTGCCTTCCTCCACCGTGGGCCAGATGGAAACCATCAGCTTGATGCCCATGCCTTCCAGCTCGTCCACCATAGCCTTCAGATCCGGCCAGTAATCCTTGTCGAATTTCCAGTCCCCCTGATGAGGCCAGTGGAAATAATCGGCCACAATGACAGAGATTGGCAGCCCTCTTCTCTTATATTCCCTTGCCACCTCCAGCAGCTCCTCCTGCGTCTGATAACGCAGCTTGCACTGCCAGAAGCCGCAGCCGTAATCCGGCATCATGGGCACCTTGCCCGTGGCATCCGCATAGGCTTCTTCTATTTCGGCCGGCGTATCCCCGGCTGTAATCCAGTAATCCATCTGTCTTGTGGAAAGCGCCGTCCATTCCGTCAGGTTCTTTCCGAAGGTCACGCTTCCGATGGCAGGATTGTTCCAGAGCAGGCCGTAGCCTTTATTGGAAAGGGCAAAGGGAACGCTGGCCTGGGAATTCCTGTGGGCAAGCTCAACCACACAGCCCTTCATATCCATATACGGCTGCTGATACTGGCCCATACCGTATATTTTCTCTCCGTCATTCGGCTCAAAGCGAACGGCTAATTTAAAGTTTTCCGTTCCCATAATGGGTGTGAAGGTACGGGGGCTGATTTCCAGCGCGCTGTTGAATTCCCCTTCCACATTTTCACGGAAACGGTTCCTGTCATATTCCTCCAGAAGCAGCTCACCCTTCTGGTTGAAAAACTTCAGCTTGCCCGTCACCATCAGCTCACAGCGGATTTTACCGTTGGTGATGACGGCGCTTTTCCCGTCCGTTGTAATTTCCGGCGCCGAGGCCAGCGCCGGAAGAAGGGCTGAGGTTTCTTCGTCCTTATTAAAGGTATGGTTCTGCGTGGCGCGCACACGGAGACTGTCCGGCCCCCACGGCTCTATGACAAGAAGCTCCTTGTCCTGTCTGCGGTATATTTTGTTGTCGATTACTTTAATCATAGCTCCTCCTTTTAACCAGTTTTCCGGTTCCTGCATTTCCGCCTTTCCCGACGTCCTGAGCAGCAGGCGGTATCCGGCGGGATATAAATACATTATATTGATTTTGTACTGTTATTTCCTTCTGTTTCCTGACCTTTTATTTAAGGATCCTGACCTTTTTTTATAAATTCCATAATCGAGTAGGAGAAAATTTCTCTGATTAGAGAAATTTTCGACCTCTCACA
>NZ_QVLV01000028.1:0-69299 GCF_003435485.1 Eisenbergiella massiliensis | reverse complement strand
ATGTTTTTTGTTGTCGTTCCGGAAAGCTCTCCAATTTTTTGCCACTGTAAATTAGAATATCATAATCTACCCTCTTCCCTTATCTACTAAACTAAATCAAAAATTTTCCATTCCTCCTATCCCTCTTCCAAATCACCGCCTTATCCCCTCATCCCCCACCGAAAGGAGCCCCACCCATGCCCAACACCACCGCCACCGCCGTCACAAACGCCAACCACCTCATCACCTCCGGCGTCGTCTACATATACGGCCTGAAATACGAGCCAGTAACCCAGTCTAAAATAAACACCCTGGCAGCAATGTATCCCAACATATACACCCCCGCCATCAAAAAACTGGCACTTGCCAAGATCGGCAGAACAGGAATCGACTGCTCCGGCTTCGTATGCCATTCTTACGGAATTCCTCACATTAACAGCACCCAGCTAAAAGCCAGAATGACACACCTATACAAGGTTTCAGATCCGCAAAACCTACAAAACGGAATGCTCATCTGGCGAAGCGGCCACATCGGCATCGTGGAAATTGACGATACCGGCGAAGCATGGATACTAGAAGCCAAGGGAACCGCCGAAGACCTGGTAAAAACAAAATATACCACCCGTTCCAAAGCTTTCACCTACTACGGAGAGCTTGCCGGCATAGATTATTCCGCCGCAAAGAAATATGAACCAGCTTCCCGCCCACAATCCCCTGCAATCATCCGTGAATTAATCGACATATCTCATCACAACACCATCAATCTCACTCTTGCCGCCACAAAATACAAAGATATCATCATCCGAGTCGGCTACAGATCCTACAGCTCCGGAGCCCTTACCCTGGATAAAAAATTCCTCTCCCACGTAAATGAAGCCCTTAAAAACCACATGAATCTCGGCTTCTATATCTATGACCAATCCATCAATGAAACCGAAGCCCGACAGCAGGCGGACTGGCTTTGCGAACAAATCCGCCCCTTCCCTGCCTCCTACCCCATCTTCATTGATTCCGAATATTCCAATTCGAACAAAAATGGCCGCGCCGACAATATCACGAAAGAACAGCGTACAAAAAATATCGTCGCATTCTGTGAACGCATCCGGGAACTGGGCTGCATTCCCGGCGTCTACGCCTCCGATAACTGGTTCAAAACCATGCTGATTTTTGACCGGTTGAAAAACTACCAAATCTGGTGTGCAAGATATTCCGCAAAACCTCCCACCATTGGCCATTATGATATATGGCAGTATGGCTCCTCCTTCATCCCCGGCTCAGCCGCCCCAATTGACGTAAACCATTTATATAAAGAATATCTCACTCCCTCAAAACCTGAAGAAACAGCCTGGAACGAGGTCACTGCTACCGCCCTCAACGTAAGGGACAAGCCGTCCACAGCAGGAAATATCATCGGCCTCATACATCAATACGATAAAGTAAACATCTATTCCCTGCAAAACAACTGGGCCAAAATCAGTCCCGCCGAAAACAAATGGTGCAGCTACAGCTACCTCCGCTCACATAAAGGCCATGTGGTAAACTGCAGTAAGCTGAATTGCAGAACTACCCCCGTTTCCGGTGACATAAGCTTTATTTTATCCCGAAACAATACCGTTAACATTCTACGCCAGGATGCAGTATCCCACTGGTACTATATAGAATTCAACGGTCATACAGGCTACGTATCAAACAAATATATCTCTCTGTAGAAAGGTTTTTCCCAAAACATGGATATCATAATAGATTCTTTAAAAACATATGACAACGTAACAATCCTCGGCGTCATTCTATTTCTGTCTTCTATTATTTCATGCGTATCCAGGCTGCTTAATACCCTCGGAAGTCTGCTGAATAAATATTACCGGAAAAGAAAGGGCCTTGAGGATAAAAATAATTCTTTCGAAAACACTCTTAACAGACACCAATCCGACATAGAAACCTTAAAACAATACGAAACCGAAACACACAACGACATAAAAGAAATAAAAAACCTGTTGGAATCACACATTCAAAGGGATAACGAACGCACCATCTCTTCCTTCCGCTCCACACTTTACAGGCTCCACATGGAATTTACGAAGCAGAAATACGTCACCCCGGAAGGCCTGAAAACCTTCAAGGAAATAGGAAAAGTCTATGTTGAAGCCGGCGGTGATGATATTTATCACGATAAGCTTGAACCGGAAGTCCTAAAACTCCCCATCAAATATGAAGAAGATATCCTGTGAAATCCAGTGCCCCTTCCTGCATACCCCGCAAAAAAAGGAACTGACTTTTTCCCTCCGGAATCAGTCAGCTCCATATCTTGTTAAAATAAATCCCGTATCCAGCCGAAAAGGACCTTCGCCGTTAATCCTCTGTTTGAAACCTGTGATTTGTACCATAGGTCCTCAGACAGATGATACTACCTTATAGATAAAATAACCAGGATTTCACCTTAAGGCTTTCATCTTATCGCTATCTTTAGGTGTTCCTATCCTAATTCTTTTCCACCTTATTAACATCCCGCTCCATTGGCAGGCTGTCCTTATACCCTTTCATTCCCGTCTTACCATATTCCGTGGCAATGTCCAGAATCGTTTTTTCTTCCTCTATCTGCAGATCTGTAAGGTAACTGTCAGGGAGATTCTCATGCAGGGCGGCAACGGTATAACTTCCGGACTTTTCTACCGGTGTGCCGTCCTCAAGCCGGATTGACTTGATTTTATGGTCTGATGTAAATTCCACATCCAGACCCGATGTTTCATAATAGAATGGGGATGTCATTCCGCCCTTATCATAGTAGTATTCATTATTAAGCTTATTATCAATCTGTTCCCAGCACATTCCGTCTTCAAGGAGCTCATAAAGCTTTTCCCCGGAGATTGTCCCTGTACTCATTTTTGCCCATCCGCTCGTTCCGTCAAAAGCCATTATGCAATTACGGCTCAGAGCCCAGGAGTAAATATCGCCTTTATAGAATTTGGCCGCGATTCCGGTCGTAGGATTATTAAACTCCCCTTGCTCATTTATCGCCGGAGTAATCATGCCAATCTGTGTGCCGGCATAATTCCGGAGTGCATCCGCAAAATACTGTACTGTCTGTTCCTCAGTAAAATCCTCTTTGGCAGTAAACAGATACTCTCCTGTATACGCTTCTGTCGTTTCATTCTTTTTCAGTTCATCACAGCGTTTTATGTATTCTTCCTGTGAGATCAACCCATTCATCATATTTTTCAATTCCGCAGCAGATGCCGCCAGCGTATTCATATCTATATTCATAGGCGCAAAATGATTCTGTCCCAGCACGTCCTGATAGGAGTCAGTAATATTAGTAAGATCCCCCTCAAAACCTCTTAAAAAGGAATAACAGGCATCTCCGCGCATAAGCCCTCTCTGACCTTCCTCGGTACTCAAAAGATCAAGAATCCTGAGTCCAACCTCCAGCTTTTTTTCATTTCCTTTTTCACCCAGTTCTTTATTCAATGCAAAGTACCCTGCCGTTGCGGTAGGATAATAGGCATCCGCCGTTCCCGTGGTAAAAAACGGGATCAAACCATACTCATGTACCTCATCAGACTCAAAATTTCCAATCAGACCATAAAATGTGGCGATTTCCCCATTATCAAACCGTTTCCGCTGGCTCGCGCCCGTCTCATTTAATCCATAAGGGAAAATACCATCCTCGAACCATCGTATATAATTGGCAATATAAGGTTCGATTACCCCTTCCCCTTTTGCATTTCCCTTGACAAAATTATAAAACCAGGCCGAACCCTCAGGTGTGGAATAAAAATCGGCCGCCATCGTACAGGCAAGCATATTAGAATAAGTTCCGGCTTTATCCCAGGAAGCGCCCACACACTGTATCCCTTCTTTTTCCACCTGTTCACATAAAGCGACAAGTTCATCATAACTATGCGGTTCCTTCCATCCATGTTCCCGGAAAACATTTTTATCATACACAAGCCCTGTCAGACTGGTGAAATTCGGAATGAAATAAACCTCCCCATCCATATTCATGGAATCAATTGACTGGGTTATATACCGATTGAGCACATCATACGAAGATAAATCCAGGAAGCTGTCCTTATATGTATCCATCTGAAGGTCATTTCTGGTAGTTACTAACAGGTCAGGAATATCATGATGCTCGAGGCGTTCCGCCACATCCAGGGTGAAATTCGAGCCGCCGTACATCTCAACACGGATCTCCATATCAGGATATTCCTCCCGCACCTGATCCAGGATGCTCCTTGGAACATAACGGGTCTTGCATGCATTGATTGTAAATACGTTGTCTTCCTCTGGCTTTTTACCGCAGCCTGCGCAAAGCAGTGCCAGCAATATCATGAACAGACAGCAGGCCGCCCCTCTTTTATACACTTTTTTCAGTTTCATGTCCTTTTCCCCTTTTCCCTTTGCAGTTTTCTTTTGTGGCGGGTCAGTAATTCGATTTGTCTGCCCAAAGCCACAAAATCCAAAGGTTTTGAGAGATGGGCATTCATCCCGGCTTCCTCCGACTCTATGATATCTTCCTGAAATGCATTCGCAGTAATGGCAATGATTGGGACACTCTCCGCATCCGCCCTTTCCAGCCGCCGTATTCTTCTGCTGGCCTCGTATCCCCCCATTACCGGCATCATGACATCCATAAGGATAACATCAAAATATTCCGTTGGACTCTCAGCAAACTTTTCCACTGCTTCCTGCCCGTTTTCTGCCGTAATCACAAAAGCTCCCATTTCCTGGAGCATCTCAACGGCAATCTCCCTGTTCATTATATTATCCTCTGCCAACAGTATTTTCCTGCCGCAGATAGCTTCTGTGCTGTCCTCAGGCTCTTCCTTATCAGCCTTTATTCCATTCGGATCCAGCTTAAGCTCAAGATCAACGATAAAACAGGAGCCTTTTCCAGGCTCACTCTCCACTTTTATCGTCCCATGCATCAGTTCCACCAGATTCTTAACAATGAACATTCCAAGGCCGCTTCCTTCAATAGAATCAATAGTGGAATCCTTTTCCCTTGTAAAGCTTTCAAAGATGTGCTCTATAAACTCCTTCTTCATTCCGATTCCATTATCCCGGAATTCCATATGATAATGTGCATATTCCCCTGACGCCCCGGGAGTTTCCACGATTGACAGCCTGATCTCCTCTCCCTCCGGCGTGAATTTCACCGCATTGGACAGGATATTGATGCCGATCTGGTTCAGATGCAGCTTGTCCCCGATCACATATTCATTCCGGATATCCTTCTCAATTGTAAAATGCTGCTTCTTGTTATCCGCAAGAGGCCCGATCACAACTCTGATATCCTCAATAAAGTCTGATATGTTCATCGGTTTCTCCGCAATTTCAAAAGCGCCCTCACTGATCTTTGATACATCCAGAATATCATTGATCAGTGACACCAGATACTTTCCGGAAATCTGTATCTTATCAATATATTCCAACGCCTTCTGCCTGTCATCTATATTGGCCGCCGCCAGGGTCGCCATACCGAGCACGCCATTCATAGGCGTCCTGATATCATGAGACATGTTTGCAAGGAAACGGCTCTTTGACTCGTTTGCCTTATGCTCATATTCCAACTCAATTTCCTTCTGCTTCTTTTCTGCATTAATCCTGTAAAAAAAGTGAACAATTCCGCCTATCCCTGCCGCTGCAAGCAGAATGAGCACAGCAACAAGCATCCCCGTCATCCGGGTATAATTATGCATCTCATTGTTCACCACATCGACCGGAACCATGAGCAGCTGCTTCCATCCCACAACATCAACAGTAGTGTAACTCAGGTAAGCGTCCCTGCCTTTTGCCTTGATCTGCATGATCCCATCGTTTTTCCCCGAAAGGAGCTGCTCCTCCAGATTCCCCAGTTCAGGATTCTCCTTCTCCACTGCATTGACTATATTATACGCATCCATACTGTCTTCATGGATGGAGCGTGCCACTGTGATCCCATCCGCATCCAGCAGGTATACATCACAGGACTCCTTAAAAGCGTTAATATTCATGTTCTCCAGCATCGACTGGACCTCATAGCAGATTCCTGCGCCTTCAATTAAATGTCCATCCAGTTCAAAAGGCTCAACAGGCCTGGCAAACAAAAGAATTTCCGTACCATCGTAGTCCGTAGCCGGAGCCACCACATTTTCTCTTTTGGAGATGACCCTGTAGATGCTCTGGGAATTATCAAACTGCAGCTTGCTGATTTTGCCTGTCTCGTAGATGAAAGAACCGCTTTTATCTATAAAAAACAAATGGGAATACCCCCAGGTCTGTTGATAGTCTGAAAGGAAACTTACCAACTCCTCCTTTGTACCGCTTCCATATATCAGGTAATAATCCCGTATAAAGGTGTCCAGGACATTCCAGTTTGTCTCACACTGGTCAGAAAATCTCTCAGACAGCTGGTGCGCAATCTCCACCAAATGCCCGGAACTCTCCCTGTAAATTGTCTTCTGTGTCTCATATACCATAGCCGCTACGGTGCCGGCTATGGCTAATATAATAAATGCAGCACCAATCATATTTCGTATTCTATGTTTTTTCATATTATCATCATACGCTTTCTGCGATCTGCTCTTTTGATAATCTTAACACAATTATCTGATAATTGTTATGGAAAGAAGTCATTATAAAAGGGTTACTTTATCACATTTTCCGCTTCCTTCCTGCCCAGTCACGTGCGCCTTCCCTTCACAGCTTACAGCTTCATCAGATTCCCAATCCACTTCAGCCAACCGGCCACCGAACTCGCCCGCCGCGCCACCTGCCCCTCATTGCATACATGTAGCGCCCTCATTTCATCAGCTATCTCCTTTTTATCCGGCACCTCTCCCGTTTCCATCATCACGTCAAAAAAATCCGCAAATATCCGATGCTCCAATATCAGTTCCACCAGCTTCAGCTGACGCTTCTTATAATTCAGCCTGAAAATACGGTTGCCCAGTGCGGTCAAAGACACCACCTTCTGCCCGTCATCCGCAGTTTTTTCAAATAAACCAAGATATCTCCCCGCATTAAAATAATAATCCGACTGCCGCAGGTCAAAATCCATAAGCTCCGCAATCTGCTGCGTTGTCATGGGATTTTCATACATATTTTCCAACAGCGAAATTACCCGATCCATGGAATTGGCCTGAATAAATGGTATTTTGGTCCCTTCCATGTTGTCATCGGTTTTCACAGCCGTATTCCGACGGACCTCCAGAAGATTCTGCCTGCTGATTTTCGTATCCTGCAGAGAATAATTCTTTGCCTGCACCAGCTCTATGGAGGAATAATCCTCCGGTGTGGCAAAACGATACTCAAACAGCCGGTAAATCATATTTGAGTATACGGAAAAAACAAGTCTTATCGGTTTCTTCACCCTGCTTCGCCAAAGCCTGTAAGGATAATACAGCTGCCTTACATGAAAATCCTCATGGACCACATTTTTAGCCTCCATGATCACCACCGAGGCCTCGTTTTCAAAACCGCCGTCAATTTCACACTGCGCATTATTGACACTGATTTTCCTTTTGATTTTCCGATAAGTATCCACCTCAAAGTCAAAGCAACCTGTTCCCATCCGGCCGTTAAAGGTGGAAACATTACCGCTCGTTTCCAGAAAATCATCCAGAATCCCTGAAATGATCAGTACATTGATTGCATTAGCCTCAGAGCTGATGTTATTTATGTCAATGGTTTCATAATCCGGCAGCTCCACCTGCTTCATCCGCGTCACCGGCTCATCAAGCTCCGGAATTTTCTGATAGAGGATAAAATCCCCCAAAACATAGGAGCTGCGGCTGTCCGGCAAAATATTGATCCTATTTTTCCGCAGCACCTCAGGCAGGGAATCCGTGCTGTCCCATTTTGCCATCAGCCGCGGTTCCCTGAACTCCTTAATCTGGCTGGCCTTAATAAGAAAATAGCCGTTTTTTTCGACTTCCTCCAAAACATGATATTTTTCAATAATCGCCTTCCACGCTTCATTTGCGGAAAGACCTTCTTTTCTTTCGGCCATGTTTCCGACTCCTCATTATAATTACCTTTTTACCATTAGTCCGACTGGCTCAGGCTGTCCAAAACTGCTGCCTTCCTATCCGCATAATAAACAATTTGCTCCACCGTTTTGCGAACCTCCGAAATTCCCGGTTCCTTTTCATCCGCACCACAGTCTATGCCCAAAACACGTTTGATATTATATTCCAGCCACTCCAACCTGCCGCAGTTACTGTCATAAACAGCCTCCCAATCCTCCGGCGCACTTCCGCCCGCTGCAAGATAAGACCTCACAAACACCCGGAGCAGCTCAAAATCAACCGCCCGCTCTTCATACCCCGACCAGCACAAAGCCAGCTCCATAAGCTCCAAAAAAGGATTGGAATATGAAAGGCACTCCAAATCAATAATACGGTAATCCCTGCCGTTCCATAAAATATTTTTACAGTCCATGTCATTATGGCAGATGGCTGCCACCTGCGGAAGCCTCTTTACCGCCGCATTTCCCCGCTCCTGACAGTCACAGAGCAGAGAACGATTATCCTTTAAAAGCTGGCAAAGCCTGCTGTTTTCAGCCTCCAGCCCCCTGATATAAAAATCCCAGTCAATACGGATTTCATTGCGAACAAAAGGCGCCTCTCTTTTATCTATATTGTGGATGAGCGCCAATATTCTGCCAACCTCGGCACAATGAAATTCTTTAATCCCGCCGCTCTTTAGCGCCCTTCCATCATACCAGGGAAAAAGGTAAAAATACTGTCCATCAAGCTCCTGTATCTTTTTGTGTTGAAAGGTTAACGCCGGCAGAATGGGAATCCCGTTCTTTTCCAGAATCTCCTCCAGCCGCTCGGCCGTATCAAAATTAGCCTTAGCCTCCGGCCGCAGCATAACATGGGGATTCAGCAGCTTAACCGCATATCTGCCCCTTGTTGTTTCCAGTGAAAACATTTTGTGCATAAGCCCGCCGCTTAACCGGACAGGCGGCAGCAGGAGCCTTCCCAAATTCAGTTGTGAACATATATTTTCAAATATCCTGTCAGGCATCCGGTTCCCGCCTTTCCGAAATATATTTCTTATATCATAACTTTACTTTTACTTCCTGTAAACCAAAACAGTACTTTTATCCATACAAAAAGGGACCTTGAAAACAGTCCCTTGCGCAGGGGCTGTTTTTTCACAGCCCCCTTTTTTACAGTTTTATTAATTAAAATCATAGCTCATCCTAAAAACGCCGCTTCCGGCATACGTTTCCTGCTCCAGCTTTTCCCGGATTCAGAATCCTGCCAAAGCATAACATTTTACCGCCCGATGATTCCAATCCCGCACATCCAGATAAACAGCATTTGCCCCATACAAATACCGGCTCTCCTGAACTGCCAGCCTGACAATCCGGCTTCCATATCCCTTCGAACACAGATCCGGACGAATCCCAATACCCAGAAAAACTGCCTGAAAACAATTATACTTTTATTGTACTCATTTTTACCATTGCCGCAATTACATATGTCTAATCAAAGATAAATATCTCTTCAATTGACGCTCCTACTGCCCTGGATATATCAATCGCCAGCTTCAACGATGGATTATACTGCGCTTTCTCCAGACGCATTATCGTTTCCCTGCGCACACCCACCATTTCGGCCAGCTGTTCCTGCGTCAAATCCTTCATAAGCCGATATTTCTTTAATCTGCATTCAAATTCCGCCATACCTTATTCCGCTCCCTCGTCATCATGATCATAACGATACAGCAAATATTCGCTCAGGAAAATTTCCAGCCCCAATGCAAATGATATAATAATAATGACAGCAATCAGGGTAAAATCAAGATTCCCCCAAAAATTTTTCTGGCAAAGTGCTATTAAAGCTATGAAAATAATGGCATATGAAATCTTCAGAGCCGTCAGCTGAGCGCGGTCCGCATTCTCCCTGAACCGTTCATCCATAAAGGTGCCGGACATTTTCCCTTCATAATAAAATCCGAAAAAACCAAAGAAAAGGAAAAAAACAAAAGGATAAACACTTTCATCAACCTGATAAGTCCAAAAGCCGGCAAAGCCCAAAAATCCTAAGAATCCTAAGTATCCAAGCTTCGGATTCAGCCTGCGTGTTCTATTCGTTTCCTTTGCCTGCTGAGCCTGCCTTCTGCCTGCCAGAAAAAGCGCAATTACCATTCCAAGTACATACAAACAGAAAAAGGAAACAGAAATAATCATTGGCAAATCCTTTATCTGAAAAGTATAGCTGGCAAAATCTGTTGGGACCACCAACCGGGAATTATTGTATGTGACAGAATACCAGCATGAAATCACTAACGCTAAAATACTGGCAACGCCAATCCCTACCATCCATTTAATATTATTTTTCTTCATATCCGCTTCCTCCTATGAGATATATTTATCTCTCCATGTGATAAATATATCACTTAATCATCTTGCTGTCAACGAGGAAAGTGATAAATATATCACATATTTTATTAGGACGGTCTTACAAGTACATAGATGCATTAAGGAATGAAATAGCTTTACAAAAAAATAAAAGCAGCCCTCGCTGAGCCGCTCTCATTCTAATTTAATACCCTTCACATAAATTGTAACTGCCTCTGTCCACAATATTCGAAATGAAGGATTCACTGCCCCCCGCTTCCCGGGCCAAAGCATATCTGGACATATGCCTTTTCCCACACAATTCCTTCTATACGATTCGCAATATACTTCTCATTCAGCAAGCAACTCACACCTCAATTCTTCGGCCACCTTAATCTTTCGCCAACTCAATGAACATATACATCGGAATTTTTGTCAGCCACTCTATCCTGGGAGACATCTTTCTCTGCTCCTCCGTCGGTTTCGGTTCATTCAAATCAATAATCTTAAATTTATTCCTTACAAACACTTTAACATAATCAGACATTGTCCTATGGCGATAAATTACCCTCTGGTCAATCCCTGCAATTTCCCCCACCCATTCTTCAGGTTCAAAATAGTTTTTTACAATTACCTGAATCGTGTCATTTTCCTTAAACCACTTATGTTCCACAGGCGGCTTAAAACAGGGATGCAAAATCGAAATAAACACTTTCCCATCCGGTCTGAGAACCCGGTATATTTCCTTCATTGTCCCGTCAAAATCTTCCACATCCATCAGCATCATTGCACACAGCACAATATCGAAGGAATCATTTTGTATTCCATATAAATCATTGCTGTTTCTGACAAGGCATGATATGTCCAAATTCTTTTCCTTTGCCGCGAAAGCAGCGTAACCAATTGACATTTCAGAGCAGTCGGCCGCCGTAACTTTTGCCCCTCTGCCGGCTAATTCCCTGGAGTATCCGCCTTCTCCACAGCCCAGATCCAAAATATCAAGTCCTTCTACATTCCCCAACTTCTGCATTGTATATGGCATGATATAGTGCATCCGAAAATCATTGGTCTGCGCCTTCTCTATCCATTCATTTCCCACATTGCTCCAGCAATCAGTTGAACTATCCCCTTTCATTTCCTTCCTCCATTTTCCTAAGTTTTTTACTCCTATACATTATAGTTCTTACTACTCATGAAATACAATGACTTTCTCTTGGACATAGAAAAAACTGACTACTCAAAATCGAATAGTCGGGGCACTTTTATGTTTGAAATTAAATATGTTAATTTTCTTTTTCTAACTCTTTGACTGCGGACATTACCCTTTCAAAGTCTGGAATATCATCGTAAAGCATATCCTTCATGGCATCATAATCCGTCTGTAAAGCAGAAAAGCGATAATAGGGAGGAATCAGCTTCAAGGTTCCCGTTATAGTCACATACCCCAAAATCCTTTTCCACAATCGGATCATGCAAGCCCATTTTATCTGCTGTGTTTCGGAACAACTCCAGGCGGTCATTGTCTGACAACGTTCCATTCATAAGTTTTATAAGGACTGTCACGATATAGGACCAAACCGCTGTTACCTGTGTAAACAGGCCAAGCATATTTAAGGCAGTATTGCTGTATGGTGCATGCTCCGGTGACAGCTCCTGGCTAATGCCTTTGCTACTTTTTTCATCTTGCAACCTCGCCGTCATCTGTATTTGAAACAATTTGCTTTTCTTTACCCATAACAAGAATGGCTTGTGAATTGCTGAACGGAACAAGTTGCAATTTTGTATTATACTTTGCAATTACTTTTTCCACAGCTTCCATTAATGATTCATCCTTATAATGAGGAACCGGATAAAAGTCTATAACATCCAACGCATCATATGTTTTCAAATGCGGCGCTGCAAGGGGATTATCCGTATCTCTTGCATATTCAATATCGGGGGCTGCTAAAATTGCACCAGCAGATTCGCCTATAAATAGTTTTCCTGCATTAATTTGTTTTTTTATCAAGTTCCCTGCACCTGAGCTATTCATTTCTTGAAGCAAAAAGAAAGTATTTCCGCCAGCAACATAAATGTAATCATTGTTCTCTAATTTGTTTACTATCTCAAGATTAGTTGCAGTGGAAATTTCCAGCTCATCAACAATGAGTCCCATTCTAGCTAATAATTCTTTGCTATATTTTATGTGAAAATCCAGTTTATCTGGCAGCGCAGCTATTGGAATAAACGTTACTGTCTTACCTGTAAGATTTTCATTAGCAAAATTTTCAAATATATGAGACACTTCCTTAAATAAAGATGCCAAAAATAGCCTCCGCATATGCCACACCTCCATTTATCCCTCATCATTAAAAAATAGCTCAAAACCCGCTCTTATTGAACACACTAATTATATCATGCTATATACAATTTCCCTGCCAATTTTATGCTTCCATACAAAATTGGAGCAGTTTTCCACTCTAATTCCTACTTTACCTATACTGGACACTCTCCAGAAAAACTACTATTCTAGCGCTCTGTAAATTTGAATTGGTCACTTCGCATAATGCTTATAACGTACGATACTTTTCCGCCAAGAGCACATAAAGTGTTATCCATTTATTGGGTTCACCAACCTTTCCCACATCAAAATATGGATGAGACTTATCAAGAACATATTTACCGTAGCTGTTTTTTTTGCTGTCTAACAATGCCCATGCCTTGTCGCAATTTGGATGATTTGCCACACCAAGAACCGAAAGCCCGTACATTATCATTTGCAGTCCCAGCTTCACATGGTCAAACGGATAGTATGTACCTGCCATTTCTTCAATAATTAACTTTTCAGGATTATTAGGGTGAAATACTACACAGTTGTTTATGTAAAAGTTTGTCAGCTGCTCGAACTGCGGTAAAACAACACCTATTTTTTTAAGCTCTGCTGCAAGTAAAAGATATGTAGTTGTTTGTCTGTAACAACCCATATCTGGCAACTTAGAGTCATTCGTTTTCTTGCCTTTGTCCAGACATCGAAATGTGCCATCTTCCCGTATGCCCGAAAAAGTCAAAAATATTTGTTTTTTTACCCATTCATGTTCATAATAACCAAGTGATACTAAATTTCTCAGAAGAAGTATTTTAGAACACTTCATATATTTAAGATCCATGCTCTTGATAATACGTTCAATATAGTCATCTGTTGAAATATCACTGCGAGTCAGGCCAAATTCAGCAAGTGCAATTAAAGCGGTGACATCCTCCCACTTTTTATTGAGTTTGAATTTATCCATAACCAAACTGACTGTACCTGAGTTTAATAAACTGTTATAAGCCTTTTTAACTTCCGATTTGTCTTTTGGCATATCCAAAAGTTCGATCATTGTGCGGTATTTCACTTCTGGGTTTTCGTCTTCAAGAAGCCAATTGAGTACATCATTCCTAATGATTTTTGACATACAACGTCCTCCCTGTATATTATATAAATAATCTCCGTTACAATTTCCTTGCAAATTGTGGTTTATTGTTTACATGTGATTTTATAATAGTCATGATGCTCTCTGTATTTATCAATAAACTCCCATCCACTACTATTCAACGCCTTTCGGCGTTCCGTTGCACCAGGAATAGCCTTCGTCACAATAACCTCATTGCCAAAAAACTCATAAAAGTTGTCCTTTGCAAACTCAAATATTTCAGACAGACAGGAGGCCTTTTCAAAATCACTGGATATATCTACGCGAAGTACTCCTGTTTCTCCAACAAATCCCTCAATTGTCCCCATTGCCTTATCTGTTGCATTGTCTACTATTGAAAATCTGATAAAATATTGTTTTTCATAAAAATCCAGCCAATACCCTATCGTTTCTAACATCTTTTCCCTTGATTCGACATAAAATCCAAAATCACAGTTGTCATCGTTCATAAGACAAACAGCCCTTTCGTCATTATAGCACTGAAAAAGCGATTCACTGTCTGCCTTTCTGATAAGCCTAATAGTGAAACTTTTTGTCTTTATTGTAGGACATTCTAAATATGCGTTCAAAATTGTATCCTCCTTAAAATTAGTGCTGGATGTATCCGTGGTATTCTTCCTTCTTTTCCGTAAAAGTCCAACAATCGGAGACAGACAGTCCCGGTAACTGGCAGGGATCCAGTTGGGCTTTGGGATCGGCCTGATTTTCCGCTTCATCAAAAAAAAGACATCTGTCCCTCGATTTCAAGGGAGGATGTCTGCTCTGTAGACCTACCATAAAATTTACAGGTCAGGAAAACCGCCTTTTCCTACAGGAGAAGATTTTCTTTTTCCAGTTCTGTAAGGCGGTTTACTAATGCTGAGATCTGTGTTCCTTCGACCATGGAAACCTGTTCCTTTTCGTATTCTGACTGTATTCAGCATAGCATAAAAGTGGCTGAAAAGCCAGTATTTACAAACTTTTCAGCCATTTTAAAGGACATATTTTGAATGCAGTTTCTTCACCACTCTGGGCTGCTCAATGAACAGTCCTTCCAGCACAAATCGTTGCCGCGCACTAAACAAATTTGTTTGAAACATTCATAAATACCAGTTTTTTCCAACCCACTAACTTACTCAAACTCGGCGTGTTCTTCGTTGTTGTTAACTATTTTTATTTAAGTTTTATATAAATACACGCCCACTTTTACTTCAATTACATCATTTATTATGGCTTGCTGATTTTCTGTTGCCAAAATGTTGCCATGCATTTATTATAGCAAATCTCTGTAAATTGATAACCCTTTTTCTCATTAATGACATTATTTACATGGTGCTAGCACCATGTAATTTATATCACTATCGAAAAAGTTGATAAATTTTCTATCCCCACATACAAATCCGATTAGCCACCAAATCATTCCTTTCTCTATTCAACTACTCCCGACTCCATAATCTTAAATGTAACACAACTACAATCAATCTCCGCCATCGCCCCCATCGGAACAACGGTCATTGGTGTTCTATGAACAAAATCAACATTTGATAATACTGGAATATCTTCTCGACGTACTTCATACTTCAAAAACTTAACCAACATGTTTTCTTCTTCCTCGTTTAATTGACCAGTGATTATTCCTGCCGCATGTCTAAACATTCCTGCCGCATCTAATGCTCTAAGTTCATGCAATCCAGCTAAAACACTTCCATACGGTGAGCCGATCTCTAACATGATAATACAATCCTTAAAAAAATCTCGGCTCGGAAAAAATTCAGTTCCCATAATCTGCCGCAATGGTCCTGCACATCCCCCAAAAATTCTTCCTTGTACAACTCCTCTTCCTTGTACTAATCTATAGCCAGTATTGGATACCCACTTAATTTCGTCTTTGCCAACATTTCGCCATTCAATATTTGTGTGTTCTGAACAAGCTGATACATTACCAATCATTTCAGTAGAAAATAAACATTTTGTTATCGCTTCTTTTGTGTAATTATCTAATGACACAGGTTGAGCGATAGGCGATAATAAATTAGGGCCATAGTAAGCTCTTATACCGGCTTTTGCAAAGACCGCCATCCATGAAGTAATATCTGAATATCCCATAAATACCTTTGGATTATTTTTTATTACATTTAAGTCTATGTATGGAAGCACTCTGTAAGAATCATCACCACCCATCATACAAATAATGCCATTTATCTCTTTATCTTGCATTGCCCACATTAAATCTTCAGCTCGTGCCTCTGGATGTTTATATAAAAAATTACTTCCCGCTAATGCGTTCGGTGTTGAAATAACATGAATGCCCCATATTTCCTCCAATCGCCTTTTGCCTACTTCATATCTATAAAGCATATCCTCATCACCTGCTCTACCACCAGAAATAGATATCAAAGCAATCGTATCACCCCTTTTTAATACTTTAGGCACCTCTAATTTATACATAATCCTTCTCCTCCAATATCCGTTTTACTAATATCCAAACCCGAAAAAGTTTTGCATTCCCCTAAATTAGCTTGATTATACCACTTTCCTTTCTCATTTTCCACAAAAACACAGGACACAGCAACGCCACACCACACACTTTTTATCGTTCCAATGGTTTCTCAATCTTCCACTTCTGTCCTTTCAAGTCATTCTGCTTCTCATACAGACTATTTCGCTCTTTGCAAAGTTCTTTCATGCGCTCCAACTGCGTCCGCACTCCATCCCGGCAATCCGGCTCTATCTTCTTATATTCCCCGGTCAGATTGCGGATTGTATTATTGTTTTCCTTTATCTGTTCCGACAAACATACCCAGTCTATCAGATTTTGCACTTCCTTATCCGTTTCGTAAAGGTCTGTTTCTGCCACAATTTTAGCACACAGCCGCACTATGACTTTCTTCTCCATATCCGTCCTCTTCTATCAATCCCCTTTCCTATCGATTCATTTCAAAAGCACGTTTCGGGCGTTTACTTGCCCTTTCTGCCTGTTCTAATGCCTTTGACCGTCCACTATCGACTGTACTCCCTGCCTAAATGACGCTCCAAACGCCCCAAATCAAACACTTTTTTCTACAATCTGTCTATGGTGTCGTTCTGCTCCATAACCTTGTCTGTCAAGCGGCTAATCTGCTTCCTGCCTACGCCTTGACAAGTCAGACTATTCCACTTATACGTCCATGTTCGATATGTTCCACGCATGGCGGAAACAAGCCGCCAAGTTGGAACAGGGCGAGATTACCAAAGAGAAATACGACCAGTGGCGGTACAAGTACCCGGAACTGGACACCTCACAGCATTGGGCGAAAGTTCCCTCACAGGCGGTCAGTGATATGCTTATGGAAGAATTAGCAAAGATAGAAAAAGAGGATAAGAAAACATCTAAAAAGAAAAAGCAGAAATAAGCATAAAAAGACCTTGCCGATATTCAGTTTCCATATCTGAAAATCAGCAAGGTTTTTCTTATGCCTTTGATGTAATTATTTAATGCGTGATGTTATAATTGTTGCCAAATCGTTACCAACGCTTAAACAAATTTGTTTGCAACCCGTATAAACACTAGGTTTCAAAATTCCATTTCATCACTCAAACTCCTCGGCGGATAGGTTGAACTGGCTGTTTTTCCCTGCTTTTTACTGAATTTATTATCTATATTCTTCAAATTTTGTTCTCATATTTGTTCCAGTCAAAATTTTCAGAGCCAAAATAGAGCCATACAGACTCCGCCTTTTAATCATCAATCAGTCTGCACCATACAATGGTTTTGTCAACAAAACTACTTTGTGCATTCTTTTAACTTAACAACTCTGATTATCTCCAAAAAGCCCGGAAATACGGGCATTTCACGGGATATAAGAACTGAATTTACTACCGATTTACTACTTTCGGATTGAGCTTTGACACGCTTCTGCCTCCCGTGAAGCCCACCGCCCAAATAGTGACACATCGAAAATCGAATACGACACCGCAAACGGCGGCGTTCTCTTTTCCCCTTTGGGGAGATCAGGACGCCGCTTTTTTTGCGCCCAAAACCAGAAAGGAGGCGA
Source organism: Eisenbergiella massiliensis (assembly GCF_003435485.1). Classification (NCBI taxonomy): domain Bacteria; kingdom Bacillati; phylum Bacillota; class Clostridia; order Lachnospirales; family Lachnospiraceae; genus Eisenbergiella; species Eisenbergiella massiliensis. The sequence continues at coordinate 51,519 of NZ_QVLV01000028.1, read as the reverse complement.
CCGCCTATGTACTTTACTTCCGGCAGCGACCGGGCCTTTGAACAGCTCATGCAGACGAGGCCGGGCGCAGATCATTTTGACAGCGGCGAGGCCGGAGCGCCGGAGGACTGCGGCACCTGCCGTTTCTACCGCCCGCACTGGAAGTACCAGTTTTGTGTGTATGAGGAATGTCCCTACCAGCCGGGCAAGCGCACCGCCCTTGACGGCGCGGTGAAATTTCAAGTGAAAGGAGTGGACGACGAGATGGCAGTTTTTCGAGTGGAGAAAAACCGGGGCTACACGGTGATGTCCAACCACCACCTGCGGAACAAGGACTTGTCCCTGAAAGCCAAGGGGCTGCTGTCGCAAATGCTGTCCTTACCGGAGGATTGGGATTTTACGCTGAAAGGCTTGTCCCTTATCAACCGGGAGCAGATCGACGCGATCCGGGCGGCTGTCCGGGAGCTGGAACAGGCGGGCTATATCGTGCGTTCCCGTGAGCGTGACAGCCAAGGCCGCCTGCGCGGGGCGGATTACATCATTTACGAACAGCCCCAGCCTGTGCCGGATTCACCTACATTGGAAAATCCAACATTGGATAATCCAACGCAGGAAAAGCCTACGCAGGAAAAACCAACGCAATTAAATAAAGATAGATCAAGTAAAGAGAAATCAATTACAGATGGATCAAATACCGATTCCATTCCTATCCTTTCCCCTCCCTCTCCTTTTGGGGAAGAAGCGGCTACGCCGCCGGAACGGAAAGGAACGGGAGCGAAATCACAGAGCGCCGTAGAGATTTATCGGGAGATCATCAAGGACAACATCGAGTATGAACACCTTTGCCAGTACGCCAAGGGGATTGACCGGGATATGCTGGACGAGATCGTGGACTTGCTGGTAGAAACCGTATGCAGCGCCCGAAAGACTATCCGCATTGCCGGGGACGATTACCCCGCCGAGCTGGTGAAATCCAAGCTGATGAAGCTGAACAGCTCTCACATTGAGTTTGTCTTTGACTGTATCAGCAAAAATACCACGGAAATACGGAACATCAAAAAATACCTGCTGGCGGTTCTGTTCAACGCCCCAAGCACCATCAACGGCTATTACACGGCGCTGGTGGCCCATGACATGAATACAGGCAAAATCTGAAAGGAGGACGGCCCTATGAAACAGGGTGCTTTGATTTTTGACGAGCAGACAGACCGCTACGACATCCGCTTTGACCTTGCGGACTATTACGGCGGCCTGCACTGCGGAGAAACTTTTGATGTGATGGTGGGCGGCAGATGGAGGCCGACCCGCATTGAAATGGCCGAGAACTGGTATCTGGTGGGAATCCATGCCGACGACCTCTCCGGCCTGCGGGTGCGGATTTAAGCCATCCGCCTGCCTGCTGACTTTCCAAAGGAGGGATAGCAGTTGCAGGAAGAAGTAGACCAGAAAACCATAGCGTTAGCGGTTAAGACGGGCAAGCTCACCGCCCAAGTGCTGCAAGCGGCCATCCGAAAATATCTGGCCGCCCGGCAGAAAGGGACGGGCAAGACCCATCACGGCCAGCAGAGCTTACGGCAGCTCAAAAAGGACGGTTCCGCCCTGTCCAACATAGAGATCACCGACGCCAACATCGGCCTGTTTAAGCCCTGCGCCAAGAAATACGACATTGATTTTACCCTGCGGAAAGACCGCACTACCCATCCGCCCCGGTATATCGTGATCTTCAAATCCAAGCAGGCGGACAATCTGGAACAGGCGTTTAAGGAGTTTACGGCCAAGAAGCTCAAACAGCAGGAACGCCCCTCCATCCGAAAGACCCTTGCCGTCCTGAAAGAAAAGGCAGCGGCCAGAAGCAGCCAGCAGGCCAAGGAGAAAATCAAGGAAAGGGGGCTGTCACGATGAAGCCGGAAATGAAAAAGCTGATAATCGCCAACCTGCCCTATCTGCTGTTTGTTTACCTGTTCGGCAAGCTGGGACAGACCTACCGGCTGGCGGCTGGGGCGGACTTGTCGGAAAAGCTCTTACACCTTGCGGACGGCTTTTCCCTTGCCTTTGAAAGCGCCGCCCCCAGCTTCCACCTGTTCGATCTGGTAGTGGGCGTGGCCGGTGCGGTGGCACTGCGGCTGATGGTGTACTGCAAAAGCAAGAACGCCAAGAAATACCGCCGGGGCGTCGAGTACGGCAGCGCCCGTTGGGGCGGGCCGAAAGATATAGCCCCGTACATCGACCCGGTGTTTGACAACAACATCCTCCTGACCCAGACGGAACGCCTCACCATGAACAACCGGCCCAAAGACCCCAAGACCGCCCGGAATAAAAATGTGCTGGTGATCGGCGGTTCCGGCAGCGGCAAGACACGGTTCTTTGTGAAGCCCAACCTCATGCAGTGCGTGTCCAAGGACTACCCGACCTCATTCGTGATTACTGACCCGAAAGGAAGTCTGATCGGCGAAGTGGGCCAGCTCCTTGTGCGGTGCGGCTACCGGGTAAAAGTGCTGAATACCATTAACTTTTCCAAGAGTATGCGCTACAACCCGTTTCGCTACATCCATTCGGAAAAGGACATTTTGAAGCTGGTAAACACGCTGATCTGCAACACCAAGGGCGAGGGCGAAAAGAGCGCCGAGGATTTTTGGATCAAATCGGAACGCCTGCTGTATTCGGCCCTCATTGGCTATATCTGGTACGAAGCGCCGGACGATGAAATGAATTTCACTACGCTGCTTGAAATGATAAATGCCAGTGAAGCCCGCGAGGACGACCCGGAATTTCAATCCCCGGTAGACCAGATGTTTGAACGGCTGGAAGAAAAAGACCCGGAACACTTTGCGGTGCGCCAGTACCGTAAATTCCTGCTGTCGGCAGGCAAGACCCGCAGCTCCATCTTGATAAGCTGCGGAGCCAGATTAGCGCCCTTTGACATCCGGGAGGTGCGGGAGCTGATGGAGGACGACGAACTGGAACTTGACACCATCGGGGATAAAAAAACAGCCCTGTTCCTGATTATGTCGGACACGGACACGACCTTTAATTTCATTCTGGCAATGGTGCAAAGCCAGCTCATCAACCTTTTGTGTGACCGGGCCGATGACAAATACGGCGGGCGGCTGCCCGTCCATGTGCGGCTGATTCTGGACGAGTTTGCCAACATCGGCCAGATTCCAAACTTTGATAAGCTGATCGCCACTATCCGAAGCCGGGAAATCTCGGCTTCTATTATTTTGCAGAGCCAGTCGCAGCTAAAGGCTATTTACAAGGACGCGGCGGAAATCATTTCCGACAACTGCGACTGTACGCTGTTCCTTAGTGGCAGGGGCAAGAACGCCAAGGAGATCGCGGAGGTGCTGGGCAAGGAAACCATTGACAGCTACAACCAGAGCGAGAACCGGGGCGCGCAGACCTCCCACGGACTGAACTACCAAAAACTCGGAAAGGAGCTGATGAGCCAAGACGAAATTGCAACGATGGATGGAGGCAAGTGTATTTTGCAGGTGCGCGGCGTGAGGCCGTTTTTCAGTGAGAAATACGACATCACCCGCCACCCCCGCTATAAATACCTCTCGGACGCCGACAAAAAGAATACCTTTGATGTGGACAGCTACCTGTCGTCCCTGCGCCGGAAAAAGCGGCGCGTGATAACAGAGGACGAACCCTTTGACCTCTACGACATTGAGCTGTCGGATGAAGATTTTGCCGCGGAATAAAGCGGCCATAGAGAAAGGAGCGTGACCGATGGGGCACTCGGACGAATGGACATTTGCGGATTATTTCAAGTATGAGCAGGAAATCTACCGGGCGATCATTTCCGCTGCGGTTCTATGCCAGTGGATCGCAGAACATGATACCCCGCCCACGGACGGGGAAGCCGAAGAACTTGCAAGGGAAATAGACCGCAGACTGTGTGAAGCATGGGGCGAGATTTTTTCGCTGGCTGTGCTGGAATGGCGGGACGGCCAGTAACTCCGGGCCGTCTGCGGATTGTGAGGCTGCCGCTATGTACGGCGGCTTTTTTTGCACCCAAACACCATCACAATCTGAATTTATGGAGGTAAATTTATGGAATTTTTCAATAGTGCAGTTGATACTTTGCAGACCATCGTTGTGGGCCTCGGCGGAGCGCTTTGCGTATGGGGCGGCGTCAATCTTTTGGAGGGATACGGGGCGGACAACCCGGCGAGCAAATCACAGGGAATCAAGCAACTTGTCGCCGGAGGCGGCGTTGCCCTCATCGGCATGACCCTTGTTCCGCTGCTGTCCGGGCTGCTGGGATAACCCCATGTGTGTTAGAAAACCCTCCGCGCCCTCTCTGATCTGGGAGGGCGCGGGAAAGGAGGTGTCCCCACATGATCGGTGATTTAATCGGGGAATGGATCAAAGGAATCCTGATCGACGGTATCATGGGCAACCTGTCCGGCCTGTTTAACACGGTCAATACCAAAGTCGGGGAAATCGCGTCGGATGTGGGAAGTACCCCGCAGGACTGGAACGGCGGCATTTTCTCCATGCTGCAAAACCTGTCCGAAACGGTGATTGTCCCCATTGCGGCGGCCATTCTTGCCCTTGTGATGTGCTATGAGCTGATCGACATGATCGTGGAAAAGAACAATATGCACGACTTCGACAGCTCCATGTTCTTCCGCTGGATTTTCAAAAGCGCCTTTGCCATTCTCATTGTGACGAACACATGGAATATCGTCATGGGCGTGTTTGACGCCACCCAGCAAGTCGTCAACCAGAGCGCCGGGGTGATTATCGGAGATACCAGCATTGATTTTGACACGCTGCTCCCTGATCTGGAAAGCCGCCTTGAAGCAATGGACATTGGGCCGCTGCTGGGCCTGTGGTTCCAGACCCTTGTTGTGGGGCTGACGATGAACATTCTTTCCATCTGCATTTTCCTTGTGACCTATGGAAGAATGATTGAAATTTACGCCGTGACCGCATTGGGGCCGATCCCCCTTGCCACGCTGGGCAATGCAGAGTGGCGCGGCATGGGCCAGAACTACTTGAAATCCCTGCTTGCGCTGGGCTTCCAAGCCTTTTTAATCATGGTGGTTGTCGGGATTTATGCGGTGCTGATCCAGCAGATCGGAACGGCCGACGACATATCCGGCGCGATCTGGGGCTGTATGGGCTATACCGTTTTGCTTTGCTTCTGTCTGTTCAAGACCGGCAGCATATCGAAAGCCGTATTTACCGCACATTGACAGACAGGAGGAATACCAACCATCGAAGAAACACAAAAGAAAACCTACAACATCCTTTACGCCGACCCGCCGTGGCGATATGAACAGAAAGCAGTACAGGGTGCAGCAGAAAAGCACTATCCTACCATGAGCATTGACGAGCTGTGCGCCCTGCCGGTGGAAACGCTGGCGGAAAAAGACTGCCTCTTGTTTTTGTGGGCAACTTTCCCACAGCTCCCGGAGGCGCTGCGTCTGATTAAGGCGTGGGGCTTCACCTTTAAGACCGTGGCCTTTGTCTGGCTGAAATTGAACCGCAAAAGCCCCACATGGTTTTACGGACTGGGCTATTGGACGAGAGGAAACGCGGAAATATGCCTGCTTGCCAAGCGGGGCCATCCCAAGCGTTACTCCAAAAGCGTCCATCAGTTTATCATTTCCCCGGTGGAGGAACACAGCAAGAAACCAGACATTACCCGTGAGAAAATCATAGCCCTTGCGGGCGACCTGCCCCGCGCAGAACTGTTTGCCAGACAGAAAATCCCCGGCTGGGATGCGTGGGGCAATGAAGTGGACAGCGATTTTTCCCTGTCCGTACCAGAAACGAGGTGACTTTTTATGGCTTATGTAACTGTCCCCAAGGATTTAACCAAGGTCAAATCCAAGGTAGTATTCGGGCTGACGAAACGCCAGCTCATTTGTTTTGGCGGTGCGCTGCTTATTGGCGTCCCGCTTTTCTTTTTGATCCGGGGCCGCGTCCCGACCAGCGCGGCGGCGCTCATTATGGTGTTCGCCATGCTGCCGGGCTTTCTGCTGGCGCTTTACGAAAAACACGGCCAGCCCCTTGAAGTGGTGGTGCGCCAGATCGCCGAGTGCTGCTTCATCCAGCCCAAGGAACGCCCCTACCAGACCAACAACGCTTATACCGCCCTTGTGCGGCAATCCCAAATGGAAAAGGAGGTCAACGCCATTGTCCAAAAAGCAAAAGAACGAAACGAGCGCAAAAGCGCCGGTCAAGCTCACCCGCGCCGAAAAGAAAGAGATTCAGGCCGTCATCCGAAAGTATAAGGGCGACGGCAAGCCCCATTCGGCACAGGCCAGTATTCCCTATGAGGCCATGTATCAGGACGGCGTATGCCGGGTGACGCCCCGCACCTTTTCCAAGTGCATTGAGTTTACGGACATCAGCTACCAACTGGCGCAGGCGGACACCAAGACCGCCATCTTTGAAAACCTGTGCGACCTCTACAACTATCTGGACGCTTCCATTCATGTGCAGTTTTCCTTTATCAACCGCAAAATCGACCCCAAGCAGTACGCCAAGAGCTTTGAAATCCGGGCGCAGGGGGACGACTTTGACGACATCCGCAGCGAGTATTCCGACATTTTGCAAGACCAGCTTGTGAACGGGAACAACGGCCTGATGAAGCGGAAATTTATGACCTATACCATCGAGGCGGACAGCCTGAAAATGGCCCGCGCCAGACTTCGCCGGATCGAAACCGACCTTTTGGGCTATTTCAAGAGCATGGGGGCCTCCGCGTGGGGACTGGACGCCAAGCAGCGGCTGGAAGTCATGCACAGCATTTTCCACCCGGACGGGGAACCGTTCTCCTTTGAATGGAAGTGGCTTGCCCCGTCGGGGCTTTCTACCAAGGACTTTATCGCCCCGTCCTCGTTCCGCTTCGGCAATGCCCGGATGTTCGGGCTGGGTGGCAAATACGGGGCGGTGAGCTTTCTGCAAATCCTCTCCCCGGAGCTGTCGGATGAAATGCTGGCCGATTTTCTCAACACGGAAAACGGTATTGTGGTGAACCTCCATGTGCAGGCCATCGACCAGAGCGACGCCATTAAGACGGTCAAGCGCAAGATCACCGACCTTGACGCCATGAAGATTCAGGAACAGAAACGGGCTGTCCGCAGCGGTTATGACATGGATATACTTCCCAGCGACCTTGCCACCTACGGGCAGGACGCTAAGGAGCTGCTAAAGACTTTGCAGAGCCGGAATGAAAGGATGTTCCAGCTTACCTTTTTGGTGCTGAACACCGCAGACACCCGGCAAAAGCTGGAAAACGATGTGTTCTGGGCTGCCGGGATTGCCCAGAAGTACAACTGCTCCCTTGTGCGGCTGGACTACCAGCAGGAACAGGGGCTTATGAGCAGCCTGCCGCTGGGGGCCAGCCACATCCAGATTGAACGCTCCCTGACGACTTCCAGCGTGGCCGTGTTCGTCCCTTTTGTGACGCAGGAGCTTTTTCAGGGCGGCGACGCCATGTATTACGGGATCAACGCCAAGACCGGCAACATGATTATGCTCGACCGCAAACGGGCGAGGTGTCCCAACGGGCTAAAGCTGGGGACACCGGGAAGCGGCAAAAGTATGAGCTGTAAATCAGAGATTGTGAGCGTATTCCTCTGCACCCCGGACGATGTGTATATTTGTGATCCAGAGGCCGAGTATTACCCCCTTGTGAAGCGGCTGCATGGGCAGGTGGTGAAGCTGTCGCCTACCAGCAAAAACTATGTGAACCCGCTGGACATCAACCTGAACTACTCCGAGGATGAAAACCCGCTGGCCTTGAAATCCGACTTTGTTCTGTCGTTCTGTGAGCTTGTCATGGGCGGCAAGAACGGGCTGGAAGCCATTGAAAAGACGGTGATCGACCGGGCGGTACAGGTGATCTACCGGCCTTATCTGGCAGACCCCAAGCCGGAAAATATGCCCATCCTTGCAGACCTGCACAAAGCCCTGTTAGACCAGCATATCCCGGAGGCCGACCGGGTGGCGCAGGCCCTTGACCTATATGTGTCCGGCAGCTTAAATGTGTTCAACCACAGAACCAACATCGACATCAAAAACCGCATTGTGGCCTTTGACATCAAGGAGCTGGGCAAGCAGCTAAAGAAAATCGGTATGCTCATTGTCCAAGACCAGATTTGGGGGCGCGTCACCCAAAACCGCAGCAAGGGCAAGGCGACATGGTATTTCTGTGATGAGTTCCACCTGCTTTTGCGTGAGGAACAGACGGCGGCCTTTTCCTGTGAGATTTGGAAGCGTTTTCGTAAGTGGGGCGGGATTCCCACAGGTGCGACGCAGAATGTAAAAGACCTGCTTTCCTCCCCGGAAATTGAGAACATTTTGGAAAACAGCGACTTTATCTGCCTGCTCAATCAGGCCAGCGGCGACCGCAAAATCCTTGCGGAACGGCTGAACATTTCGCCCCAGCAATTACGGTATGTGGACAATTCCGAACCCGGCGAGGGACTTCTCATTTACGAAAATGTGATCCTGCCCTTTAAGAACCCCATCCCGAAAAACACCCAGCTCTACCAGATCATGACGACCCGGTTAGGCGAGGGGGCGACGGTATGAGGCACAAGGAGGTGAAGTCATGGAACCCTTAAAACCCCGCGACAAGGTAACGCAGCACATGACCCGCGACGGCCTGACGCTGGATAACCAGACCACCGGCGAAAGCATCAATGTGTCCAGCCGGGAGGCCGAGCAGGAATACACCGCCCAGCCGGAGGGCGCGGCGGAAAAAATACTGGAACGGGCGGGCGAGCTGCACGACCGCCATAAGGCAAAGAAAGCGGCCAAGGACGCCGGAAAAACCGTGGCGCAGGCCACCGGCCCCGTTTCCCGGTTGCAGTTTACCGCCGAGGAACGGGCCTCCCCGGAGCTGGCCCCGTATATCAGAAAGGCAGAAAAACGGGCGGATAAGCTGGAAGCGGCCAAAGAAGCCCTGCCGAAAAAGCGCGTCGTTACCAAGGAAACCGTCTATGATGAGGCCAAGGGCAAGGCCAAAAGCAAGCTGTATTTTGACAAGGTGGAGAAATCCCCTCCCCAGCTCAAACCAAACCCGGCCAGCCGCCCCATACAGGAAGCCGGGCTTTACCTCCACGGAAAAATCCATGAGGTAGAACACGAAAATGTGGGCGTGGAGGGCGGCCACAAGGGGGAGGAACTGGCGGAACGGCAGGCGGGCCGCATGATCCGCAGCGGCGTCCATCGCCATAAACTCAAACCCTACCGGGCCGCAGCCAAGGCCGAGCGAAAGTCCATCGCCGCCAACGCCGAGTTTGCGTATCAAAAATCCCTGCGGGACAACCCGGAGCTGGCACAGGCGGCCAAGAATCCCGTTTCCCGCTTCTGGCAGAAACAGCACATCAAGCGGGAATATGCCAAGGCAGCAAGGGCGGCGAGCCAGACCGCACAGGGGGCGGCAAGCACCGCCAAGACCACGGCTTCCGCAGCAAAGAAAGCCGCAGAGAAAAGCAGACAGGCCGCGTCCTTTGCCGCCCGGCACTGGAAAGGGGCGCTGATCGTCGGCGGCGTGGGCCTTATGCTCCTGCTGGTGATGGGCGGCCTGCAATCCTGCACCGCCATGTTTGGCAGCACCGGGACGGGCCTTGCCGCCACCTCCTATCTCTCCGAGGACAGCGATATGCTGGGAGCCGAAGCCGCCTATGTCGCGCTGGAAGCAGACTTGCAGCACGAACTTGACAACTACGAAAGCCTGCACCCCGGCTATGACGAATACCGTTTCGATCTGGACGAGATCAAGCATGACCCCTATGTGCTGACCTCCATCCTCTCCGCGCTGCATAACGGCGTGTTCACTTTGGGAGAGGTACAGGGCGACCTTGCCATGCTCTTTGAAAAGCAGTACATCCTGACCCAGACCATCGAAACGGAAACCCGCTACCGCACCGAAACGAGGACGGACAGCGAGGGAAACACCTACACCGTGGAAGTTCCCTACACCTACTATATCTGCAATGTGAAGCTGGAAAACTTTGATTTATCCCACCTGCCCATCTACATTCTCACCGAAGAACAGATGGGCTTTTATGCTGCCTATATGCAGACTTTGGGCAACCGGCCAGACCTGTTCCCTAACGGCAGCTATCCCCACGCCTCCACCCCAAAAGAGCCGACCTACTATGAAATCCCCCCGGAGGCGCTAAAGGACGAAGCCTTTGCCGCCATGATTGCCGAGGCGGAAAAGTATGTGGGCTATCCCTATGTGTGGGGCGGCAGCTCCCCAAGCACCAGCTTTGATTGTTCCGGCTTCATTAGCTGGGTTATCAATCATTCTGGCTGGAATGTGGGACGCCAGACGGCGCAGGGGCTTTACAACATCTGCACCCCCGTTTCCCCGGAGCAGGCCAAGCCCGGCGACCTTGTATTTTTCGTCGGCACTTACGACACTGCCGGAATGTCCCATGTGGGGCTGTATGTGGGAAATTCGGTCATGCTGCACTGCGGCGACCCCATTTCCTACACGAACCTCAATTCAAGCTACTGGCAGCAGCATTTTTATTGTTACGGGCGTTTGCCTTAAACGCCAGAAAGGAGCAAATCACTATGGCAATGAACAAATTGGAACGCATTGAAAAGGATATTGAGAAAACCAAGGGCAAGATCGCGGAGCTGCAAAAGCAGCTTCGGGAGCTGGAAGCGGCCAAGACCGAACAGGAAAACTTGCAGATCGTCCAGCTTGTGCGCGGCCTCAACATGACCCCGCAGGAGTTCGCCGCCTTTGTGCGCGGCGGCGCGTTGCAGGCGGCCCCGGCCCCGATCCCGGACTTTGAACAGGAGGACAGCGCCCATGAAGAAATCTAAACTGTTCCGCACCTTGACGCTGGCTGTGGCCGCTGCGCTTTGCATGGCGACCACGACCGTTACCGCCTACGCCGGGGGCGCTGACCCTGACCCGGTGCCGCTGCCGGAAATCACCGAGGCCCCCGCAGAGGTGCCGGAGGAAACCGAAGAACCTACCACCGGCGGCATGGAGCCGGAGGGCGTACCTGTCACCCCGCAGGGCAACGCTACGCTGGTGGATGATTTTTTCGGGGATAAGCAGCTTATCACCGTTACCACCAAGGCCGGGAATTATTTTTATATCCTGATCGACCGAGCCAACGAGGACAAGGAAACGGCGGTGCATTTCCTCAACCAAGTGGACGACGCCGACCTGCAAGCCTTGTTGGAGGACGGGAAAAAAGAGCCGGAGGTCTGCAACTGTACGGCCAAATGTCAAGCCGGGGCCGTCAATACGGCCTGCCCGGTCTGTAAAAACAACCTGACCGCCTGCAACGGGCCGGAGCCGAAGCCCCAGCCGGAGGAAGAAAAGCCGCAGGAGGAAAAGCCAAGCGGCATGGGCGGCCTTGTGGTGTTCTTTGTGGTGGTGCTGCTGGGCGGCGGCGCAGCCCTCTACTTCCTGAAATTCAAAAAGGAAAAAGCCGACACCACAGGCAATGACGATCTGGCCGAGTATGACTTTGGAGAGGACGAGGACGACGAGGACGAAGCCCCGGAGCCGGACGAGGACATGACAAGTGAAGATGGAAATAAGGAGGACAAAGTATGAGCTATCAGTTAGTAATTGCAGAGAAACCAAGCGTAGCCCGCAGCATTGCGGGTGTGATCGGCGCGGACAAGAAACAGGACGGCTACATGGAGGGGAACGGCTATCTGGTGAGCTGGTGTATCGGCCACCTTGTTTCCCTTGCCGACGCCGGGACTTATGACGAGCGTTTCAAAAAATGGCGCTATGACGACCTGCCGATTCTGCCGCAGGAATGGCAATACATCATTCCCGATGATAAGAAAAAGCAGTTTGACACCCTGCGTTCTTTGATGGAGCGCCCCGATGTCACCGGCCTTGTGTGCGCCACCGACGCCGGGCGCGAGGGGGAATTGATTTTCCGTTTCGTCTACCAGATGGCGGGCTGCAAGAAACCGTTTCAGCGCCTTTGGATTTCCAGCATGGAGGACGCGGCCATTCAAGACGGCTTTGCCCATCTGAAACCGGGGGCCGACTATGACAACCTGTATCAGTCGGCCCTTTGCCGGGCGCAGGCGGATTGGCTGGTGGGGATCAACGCCACCCGGCTGTTCTCCATCCTCTACCACAAGACCCTGACCGTGGGCCGTGTCCAGACGCCGACCCTCAAAATGCTGGTTGACCGGGAGGCCAAGATCAGCAGCTTTCAGAAAGAGAAATACCACATCGTCCAGATCGCGGCGGGCGGCATGGAGGCGGCCAGTGAACGCATAGGAAACGCAGACGACGCCAAGACCCTGAAAGCCGCCTGTGAAACGGCGCAGGCCGTTTGTGTGTCGGTAACACGGGAGAAAAAGACGGAGCAGCCGCCCCGCCTCTATGACCTCACCACCTTGCAGCGGGAGGCAAATCGCCTGTTTGGATTTACCGCCAAGCAGACCCTTGACTATGCCCAGCAGCTTTACGAAAAGAAGCTGCTGACCTATCCCCGCACCGACAGCCAGTATTTGACCGATGATATGCTGCCAACGGCGGAAAGCCTTGTATCCGGCCTGTGGCCGCTGCTTCCCTTTGCGGCGGGGCTTGACCTCTCTCCGCAGTTTGGCCGGGTGCTGAACAGCAAAAAGGTGAGCGACCACCACGCCATTGTCCCGACGATGGAATTTGTGCAGAAAGGCTTTGACGGGCTGGCCGAGGGGGAAAAGAAACTGCTGTCCCTTGTGTGCTGCAAGCTGCTGTGCGCCGTGGCCGCGCCCCATGTGTATGAAGCTGTCACCGCCACATTCACCTGTGCCGGGAACACCTTTACCGCCAAGGGAAAGACCATCCTGACCCCCGGCTGGAAAGAGCTTGACCGCCGCTTTAAGGCGTCGTTCAAAGCAGACGCCGACGACACCGCCCCGGAGCCTGCGCGTGAACTGCCGGAGATCACCGAGGGACAGACCTTTGACAAGGTAACTGCCGCCGTCACCGAACATTTCACAGCACCGCCAAAATCCTACACGGAAGTTATATGCTATGAAAGGGGGATAAGAAATCGCCCATAGAAAGGAGAAATCATAATGAAAGCAAGGAAAACTGATAAAGGCAAGATAACCGCATTATATGAGCGGTTGAGCCGCGACGACGACCTCACAGGCGACAGCAACAGCATAATCAATCAAAAGAAACTGCTTGAAGATTATGCAAGGGAACATGGCTTTACGAATTGCGTCCACTTTACCGATGACGGCTGGTCTGGGGCAAACTTCGAGCGTCCGAACTGGAAACGCATGATTGCGGGAATTGAAAGCGGCGAAATCGGCTATGTACTGGTAAAGGATTTAAGTCGTGTCGGCAGAGATTATCTGCAAGTGGGATTTTACACAGAAGTCATGTTCAAGGAGCGGGGCGTCCGTTTTATTGCCATAGCAAACGGAGTTGACAGCGACAAGCGCGAAAGCAGCGAGTTTGCCCCGTTTTTGAATATTATGAACGAATGGTATGTGCGTGATAGCAGCCGAAAAATAACAAGCGTTCTCCACGCAAGAGGAATGTCCGGCAAGCATACAAACAGCCATTGTATTTATGGCTATAAGAAAGACCCTAATGACAAAGACCACTGGATTATCGACGAGGAAGCCGCCGAGGTAGTACGCCGGATTTACCGCATGGCGTTGGAGAGCAAAGGCCCGTATGAAATTGCCCGTATCCTTGCTTTGGAAAAGGTTGAAAGACCGTCCTATTATCTTGCACAGCGCGGCGTGGGGAAACATCAGTCTAATTTTAACCCCGCTGAACGGTACACATGGCGTGGCGGCACAGTTGCCGATATTCTATCCAAGCCGGAGTATATGGGGCATACAGTAAACTTCCGCACCTATAAAGAAAGCTACAAAGACAAACGCTCCAGAATGACACCCAAAGAGGATTTAGTCATTTTTGAAAATACGCAGGAAGCTATTATTGACAAGGAAACATGGGAGCGCGTCCAGAGCTTGCGGAAAACGATACGCCGGACGGACACCATAGGCGCGGCAAATCCTTTAACGGGCTTGATGTTTTGCGCGGATTGCGGGGCTAAGATGTATAACCACAGGGGCGGGGCTGGACTGGCGCGGGACTGGGCGGGGCGACCCAACGGCAGGAAGCGTCCAGAACGCGACGAGTACAACTGTTCCCGTTATGATTTAGGCAACCAGCACTATAATAGATACTGCACGACGCACCTTATCCGCACAGCCGTTGTAAATGAGCTTCTGCTTGAAGCTATCAAGGAAGTATGCGACTACGCGCTGAACAATGAAGCGGCATTTATGGAGCAGGTCTGCTCTGCTTCCAGCGAGCGGCAGGTGAAAGCGGCAAAGGCAATCCGGCAGAGAAAACAGCGCAGCGAGAAACGAGCCGACGAATTGAGCCGCTTAATCCGCAAGCTCTATGAGGACAATGTAAACGGCAGACTTTCTGACAAGCTCTTTGAACAAATGTTGCATGATTTTGAAGCCGAGTTAGAGGGCTTGACCGATAGTATCACACAAGACCAGCAGGAGCTTGACCGCATAAGCAGGGAAACCGTCAATGCCGAGAAGTTTCTTGCCCTTGTCAAAAAATATACGGATTTTTCCGAACTCACCCCCGCAATGATAAATGAGTTTGTTGAAAAAATCCTTGTTCATCAAGCCGAGGGCAAAGGCGCAAGCCGTACACAGGAAGTCGAGATTTTCTTTAACTTTATCGGCAAGGTAGAAATCCCGCGCAAAGAAATTGAACTAACAGAGGAAGAAAAGGCAGCATTAGCGGAACAGGAACGACGCAGGGCGAAGAAAGCCGAGTATAACCGCCGCTATATGGAGAAGAAGCGCAGACAATGGAAAGAGCAACAGGAACGGGAGAAAGAACAGCAGGAAGCTCTTGAATTACCCGCTGCTTCCACCGAGAAAGGAGAGCGCATAGCATGAGAATACTCATTGACAATGGCAACACCCCCGCCGCCCCGCGCCCGTATATCGGGCATTACGGGCGGTTGCGGAAAGCCTACCTTGAACAGTACCGCCCCGACCTCTACACCGCCCTTGTCGCAAATGAGAAGCTGCATGAGCATTGCGCCGAGATTGACGAAGCCGCCCGGAGCCGGATTGACCTTATCATGCCGCAGCTTGCAAGGAGCGCGGGAGCTACCGAAGCACTCAAAGCTACCGACCCCATGAAATGGGTGGGACTGATGAACGCTTGCAGGGCGCAAGCGGAGGAAATCGCCAAGTTTGAGCTAATCTATGTTTGACGGTCAAGAGCCGGAAAAAACAGAAATCCTGCGATAACAGCCGCCCCGACGATACACTCCCTGTCCGGGCGGTTTCTATTTGAAAATCCTCATTTTCCCCAAGTCAAGAGCCGGGAAAAACACCCGAAAAATGCCCCTATTGCGTAACAGGGGCGCAGAAAGGAGAGTTTATGAGAACAGGGCTTACGAAGCAGGAAAAGACCACCGATATATGGTTTGACGAGAAAGACCCCCTTATCCATATCCGCACACACAACACCGACTTAAAGAAGCGGCTTGCCGCCTACTCCGGACAGTACCCCGACCAGTGCCGCCAGACCGACGCAGACCCCGAAACGGGTTGCATGGAGTTTGAGATTGTAAAGGGGCGTTTCTCTTTCCGTCTGACCGCCCCATACAGCGAAGAACGGAGGAACGCCGCCAGCAAAGCGGCAAAGAAACATTCCGGCAACTTGACACACCCTATTCAAAAAGATGTGCTATAATTTTTTTGAAAAAGTTTCGGATTAGATGTAGTATTTGCCGCTGAAACCGTAGTACATAGGTGAAGCCCGAAAGGAGGCGGTGAGATGATAGACGACGAAAAAATCATAGAAATGTTTTTTGGACGTTCAGAACAAGGCATACGAGAGCTGGATATAAAATACGGAAAGGTCTGCCACAATCTTTCCTACCATATCGTAGGCAGCAGACAAGACGCGGAGGAATGTGTAAACGACGCTTATTTAGGCGCATGGAACGCCATTCCCCCGGCACGACCTAACCCGCTGCTATCTTATCTTGTTAAAATCGTTCGGAACATTTCACTCAAAATCTATTGGAGAAAGGAAGCAGCCAAACGGAGCAGCCATTACACGATTGCTTTGGAAGAAATTGAAGCCTGTATAGCAGCCCCGAATACAGTAGAAGCAGAAATCGAAGCCAAAGAGTTAGCCCGTATCATTGAAGCATTTTTAGACACGCTGACTACCGAAAACCGCGTTATTTTCATGCGCCGCTATTGGTTTTCTGACAGCTACAAGGACATAGCCGAGTTTGTAGGGCTTTCAGAGAAAAACATTTCTGTCCGGCTGACCCGTATCCGCGAGAAGATGAAGCAATATTTGATTGAAAGAGAGGTATTCATATGAACGCAAAGAAGTTTTCCGACGCTATGAGCGAACTTGATACAAAATATGTCGATGAAGCTCTCAACTACAAGAAGAAAGCCAAAAAGCCCATTTGGGTAAAGTGGGGGGCTATTGCAGCTTGCTTGTGCTTGATGATACCATTGACCGCATTTGCCGTTGATATAATTCAATATAATGCAGCGGTTGATTATCTCAATTCTCTCGGCATTGCTGTTGAAGATTTGAGCGACTATTCTCATAAAGAAATAAAAGAAGCTGCAAAAACGATTGACGCAGGAGAAAGTAACCCGTTGACTGAAGAAATCCTTAGTCTAATACCAGAAAACAAAAAACCGCTCGATACACCGACGCAGGTAACATCTGAGCAAATTAAAGAACTAACACCGACCATGACAAGAGAAGATGTTCTTTCTCTTTTAGGTGACACACAAGATGTTGGCTCAGGCATTTATATATATCTTTACGAAGTAGACCAACAATACCTGCTGCGTATTCCTTTTGCAAGCGATGAAGCACAATTAGGTGTAACAGGAGAAGATTTGCTAAAGGCATTGGTTCCCATTTCTGGAGATATTGCTCCTATGGTCTATGTAAATGATACGCTTTATCAAATCGTTGACTCTCAACCCAACTTCGCAGATGAAAAAAGTTCTTTCAATTTGTTAGGAAAAATCGAAAACGCAGTTAGTTCTTCGGAAGAACCAAAAGAAAATTTCCAAGCAAATGATGATATTGTAGGGGCTGCGGTTTATCAGTACGGCGATAACATTGTCGTTGAGTTTGAGGGAAAATACTGGTTATATGAACACTATCATAACACAGACTTTGACGGAAACTCAGACTGATATGCCCCACGCCCAAACAAGCCATACTTCTGATGAAAAAGTATCCGAACAAAACCTTCTTGCAAAGTAAATAAGTTTTCTATTTTACAAGGGCAGCCGAGAAAATCGACTGTCCTTTTTCTATGCTTATGAGCAGAAAGGAGCGACCAACCATGACAAAGCCAAGAGAGAAAACCCGCGAGGAGTTGCAATCCGAGATTGAGGACGGGAAGAAGAAAATCCGGCAGTTTGAGAACCGGGAAAAGATGTTGCGTCAGAAGCTATCCAAAGAGGAACGCAGAACGCGCAGCCACCGCCTTATCGTCCGGGGCGCGGTCTTTGAAAGCATTGTGCCGGAAGCAAAGGGCATGACCGACGAGGAAGCCGCCGCGCTTCTCCGGCTTGCCTTGACGAGTGAGCCAGCGCGGGAATATCTGAAAAAACGAGCCGAAAGCGGGAAAAGCGAATAATCCCTTTGGAACAAAGGGCGCACTTATACACCCTTGCGGGCGTGTGCGCTCTGCCGAGGGCTTATCTCCGCACAGGGGACTTTCCCCGCGCTCCGATATGGCGGCGTTGCCGCAACAAGGGGCTGCACCCCTTGCGCCGCTTCGCGGCTATCCCTGCACACCCACAAAAACAGTACACCCGCCTTTGGCGTCTGTACCATTTTTGCGGGTTTTATTATCCTATCCGGGAGGTGATACCCATAGCCATTTACCATTGGAACATCGGTATTGTGAGCCGAGGAAAAGGCAAATCAGCCGTTGCCGCAGCCGCCTACCGAAGCGGCGAAAGGCTGACAAACGAGTGGGACGGAATGACCCACGACTACACCCGCAAAGGCGGCGTTGTCCATACAGAAATCATGCTGCCGCCCCATGCCCCACCCTCATTCTCTGACCGTTCAACCTTGTGGAACAGCGTGGAGCTTTACGAGAAAGCCGGAAACGCCCAGCTTGCCAGAGAGATTGACGCGGCACTCCCCATAGAATTATCCAGAGAGGAACAGATCCGGCTTGTCCGGGAATACTGTTCCTCTCAATTTGTTTCCAGAGGAATGTGTGTGGATTTTGCCATTCACGACACCGACAAGGGCAATCCCCATTGTCACATCATGCTGACTATGCGACCACTTGACGAGCGCGGCACATGGGCGGCGAAATCCAAAAAGGAATATGACCTTGACGAAAACGGCGAGCGTATCCGCTTGCCAAGCGGCAGATACAAAACCCACAAAGTTGACCTTACAGGCTGGAACGACAAGGACAACACCCTCTTGTGGCGCAAGGCGTGGGCTGACTATACCAACGACTTTTTGGAGAGGAACGGAAGCCCGGAGCGTATCGACCACCGCAGCAACGCCGAGCGCGGCATTGACGAGCTGCCCACCGTCCACATGGGCGTGGCGGCTTGCCAGATGGAGAAGAAAGGTATCGCCACCGAGAAAGGCGAACTGAACCGAAATATCCAAAAGGCAAACCGCCTTATCCGTGAAATCCGGGCGCAGATTGGGAAGCTCAAGGAATGGATTGCCGACCTGTTCAAAGCGCGGGAAACCGCCCCGAAGCAGCCGCCGCAATCTCCCAACCTTGCAAATCTGTTGATGAAGTATTTGAGCGTTCAGAGAGAAAAGAGCCGGAAGTATTCGCAGCGTTGGCAACAACAGCACGCAGCCGATGAACTGAAAACCATAGCGGCGGCGGTCAACTATCTTTCCGAGCATAGTATCTCGACCCTTGACGAGCTGGACGCCTCTCTTTCCTCTGTCAGTGATAAAGTCTATTCAATCCGGGAGGGAATGAAAACCGCCGAGCAGCGCATGAAAGAGCTGCAAAAGCTGATAGAGAACGGCGAGAATTATTTACAGTATAAACCCATTCATGCCGAACTGAAAAAGCTGAAAAACGGCTGGACGAACAAACGGGATAAGTATGAGGAAGCCCACCGCGCCGAGCTGACCCTATGGAACGCAGCAAGCCGCTATCTCCATGCAAATCTGACGGATATAAAGATGCTGCCTATCTCCAAATGGAAACAGGAATACGCCGACCTCAAAGAGCAGAGAGATACCGACTACACCAAACTGAAAGCTACCCGCACCGAGGTTGCCGAGCTTCAAAAAATCCGCAGGTGCGTGGATATTGCACTCCGCGCCGACCAACCGGAGCAGGCACAGACCCGCACCAAGCTGCACGAACAGGAGCGATAAAGAAAAGGACGGGCAAGCTACTTTGCCTGTCCGTCCTAAGTGTTTTCCGATAAAATGGACGCTATTGATTCCTAATATTAAAACCAACTTGCTCTTTCGTCCCTAAATTCGGGCAGGTCACTATGTTCATAAGGATTATAATTATTCAAATTGCAGCCAAACTCTTTCAATGATTTTATTTTATTATCCTTTGTCCATTCAACCAGGGAAATTCCATCAAATTCCTCTATGCTCCCATTGTTCATTTCATTTTTGAAATACCACTCCACAATCGTCTGATTTCCTTTGTGGAAAAATTGTTTGATTTCCCAAACAACGACTTTGCCACGAGTATTCCATTCCTGAAACCAGTGTTTTACGATTTGACGGTTATTATATTTTGGACTCCAACTTTCAGTATAAATTACATCTTCTGCAAAAATATTATCAATACCTAAGTCCTGTTTTGTAAGCCACATTTCAAACCATAAGTGAATAATTCTTTCTCTTTCATTCACAACCCAGCACCTCACTAACTTCCGATTTTTCGGTTTCATTCTACATCAAAACTATGAACAATTCAACCACAGAAAGAGAGGTATCAACCATGTATTACACCCAAGAACAGATAGACCACGCCAACCAAGCCGACCTTGTTTCTTTTCTGCAAGGACAGGGCGAGCAGCTTACCCGCGCCGGAAATGAATACCGCTGGAAGCGGCACGACAGCTTGACCGTCCGGGGAAACAAATGGTACAGGCACAGCCAGAGTAAGGGCGGCGCACCCATTGATTTTGTCATGGAGTTTTTCGGCAAGAGCTTCACCGAAGCCGTTGAACTGCTGACAGGAGAAAAAGGCGCAGCACCGCCGCCGGACAGACCAAGCTCCGCGTCCATTTCTGACTTCCGACTGCCACCCCGCAGCCCCGACAACCGCATAGCGAGGAACTACCTCACAGCCGCCCGCCGCATTGATGAAGATGTGACGGGCTTTTTCTTTTCCACCGGCGATATTTACGAGGAAGCCGCCCACCATAACGCAGTATTCGTCGGCAGAGATGAAAGCGGCATACCGCGATACGCCCACCAGCGCGGCACAGCCGAGAGTTTCCGGCTTGATGTGAAAGGCAGCGACAAAGCTTTTAACTTCTGCTACCGTGGCGAGGGCGAAAGATTGTTTGTTTTTGAAGCCCCGATAGACCTGTTATCTTTCCTCTGCCTGTTCAAAAAGGATTGGCAAAAGCAAAGCTATCTTGCGTTGGGCGGCGTGGGAGAAAAAGCCCTGCTGCGTTTCCTCTCTGACCGTCCGAACATCAAGACCGTATACCTCTGCCTTGACAGCGACCAAGCCGGAAGCGACGCTTGCAGCCGCCTTGCAGAGCTTGTGCCGGAGGGCTTGACCGTCCACCGCCTTGTGCCGCTTTACAAGGACTGGAACGAGGTATTGCAGCACCGGGCAGAAATCGCGGACGGGAAGTATTTGCGGGAAGCGGTCTACGGCTTGAAAGAGCCAACCCAGGAAGAAACCGTTGAGATTATCCGAATGAGTGAGGTTGACACGCAGACCGTTGAATGGCTATGGGAGCCGTATATCCCCTTTGGGAAAGTAACCATTGTGCAGGGAAATCCCGGCGAGGGCAAGACCACCTTTGCCCTACGCCTTGCCGCCGCCTGCACCACCGGGGGAACGCTGCCGGGAATGAAGCCCTTGCCGCCATTCCAAGTAATTTACCAGACCGCCGAGGACGGTTTAGGCGATACCGTCAAGCCCCGTTTGATAGAAGCAGAAGCCGACCTTGACCGCGTGCTTGTGATTGATGAAGCCAAGCGGGAGCTTACCCTCTCCGATGAGCGCATAGAAAAGGCAATCACGCAGAACGGGGCGCGTCTGATTATCCTTGACCCCATACAGGCGTATATGGGCGACAAAGCCGACATGAACAAGGCAAACGAGGTCCGCCCCATTTTTCGCCGCCTTGCCGAAGTTGCGGAGCGTACCGGGTGCGCCGTTATCCTTATCGGACATCTCAACAAAGCTGCCGGAGGACAGAGCGCATACAGGGGCTTAGGTTCTATCGACTTTAGAGCCGCAGCAAGGAGCGTCCTTTTAATCGGGCGCGTGAAGCGTGAGCCGAATGTGCGCGTTATCATTCACGACAAATCTTCCCTTGCGCCGGAGGGAAAGCCCGTTGCCTTTTGCCTTGACCCGGAAACAGGCTTTGAGTGGATAGGCGAATATGATATAACTGCCGACGAGCTGCTGTCCGGCGCGGGCGGCAACAACGCCACAAAAACCGAACAGGCTGAAAAGCTGATACTTGACCTACTGGCAGACGGAAAAGAGCTTGCCAGCGAGGACATAGAGAAAGCCGCAGCCGACGCGGGGATTTCTGCCCGTACTGTCCGGGCGGCAAAGAAAAACCTTGACGGGCGCATTACCTCAAAGCGCATTGGCGCGGCATGGTATCACGCTCTTAAAAAGTGAAACGGCAAAATCCAAGTGGCAAAACCCAGATACCTTGCCACTTTGCCACTTCGCCACTTCAACCTCAAAACCACCGCCCCATGTATGACCGCATGGGGCTTTATCTTTGAAAGGAGAGCCTATGAGCAACGAAACCAACACCCGCACCGCCACCCCTACCGCTTCCCCTCTGACCGCACAAGGTACACAGCAGCCCGTTATGGTAAAGAGGATTGGAAAGACAACCTATCGTGTCAAGCTGCATTTCAGCGAAACGAGCAAGGAAACGATGACCGATAAGATTAAGCGGCTTATTTTGAATGATTGTGCAAAAGAGTTTGAACAAAGCGAAAAAATTTCTTAAACACCCTTGACAAAGCGTATCAGAAGATACCCTGCTTTCCGCTATGGAGCGCGCCGGTGCGGACGATCTGCCAGAGGACGCCGAGCGGCAGGGATTGGGAACCCCGGCCACCCGCGCTTCCATCTTAGAAAAGCTGGTGCAGATGGGCTTTGTGGAGCGCAAAGGCAAACAGCTACTTCCCACCAAGGACGGCCATAACCTTGCCTGTGTGCTGCCGGAGGTGCTGACCTCTCCTCAGCTTACGGCACAGTGGGAAACGGAGCTGACGGCCATTGCCAAGGGGCAGGCCGACCCGGAGGGCTTCATGGCTGGCATTGCAGAAATGACAAGGGGCCTGATCGCAAACTACTCCCAGATCAGCGAGGACGCGCAGAAGTTGTTTCAAGCCGAGCGTGTGGTTATCGGCAAATGTCCGCGCTGCGGGGAAAGCGTCTACGAGGGCAAAAAGAACTACTACTGCGGAAACCGAAGCTGCCAGTTTGTCATGTGGAAGAATGACCGATTTTTTGAGGAACGGGGCAAGGCGTTCACCCCGAAGATCGCCGCCGCGCTCCTTAAAGACGGAAAAGCAAAGGTAAAGGGCTTGCGCTCCATGAAAACCGGCAAAACCTATGACGGAACGGTGCTTTTGGCCGATACCGGCGGCAAGTATGTGAACTACCGCGTGGAACAGAGGGGCAAAAACTAAAAACAGCAAGCATAGGGAGTGTAGCCACACTCCCGGCAAAATCCCTGACCCGGCGCACCTGCCGGGCCGGGGATTTTCTCTTTGGGGAAGCCCCAAACCCCTTGTATCCAGCAAATTTACAATTCATCTATTCCAAGATACACCATGTCATAGTATAATAAAGCCAACGATAATATCCGTTTGAGGTGATAAGTGTGAAAATATTAGTTAGTGCTTGTATTATGGGAGTGGATTGTAAATACAATGGAAAAAATAACAAAAATCTGGCAGCTATCAACTACTTAAAAGATAAAGAAATTATTTGCATTTGTCCAGAGCAATTAGCAGGTATGACTACTCCCAGACCTTGTGCAGAGATTGTGAATGGTGTAGTAACAGACGAAAACGGAAATGATGTCGATTTGGAATATAAGCGAGCAGTATCAATGGCATTATCCCAAATTCAACATGAAGATATTGAGTTAGCTATACTACAATCCAGAAGTCCTACCTGCGGAGTAAACCAAATATATGATGGTAGCTTTACCGGAAAGCTGATTTCTGGAATGGGATTGTTTGCAAAGGCATTAAAAGAACGAGGCATCAAAGTTATTGATGTTGAAGAAGTAGAAAGCTTTAATTTGTTAGACTGTCCCCAGCTTCAATCAATCTAACCCAAACTTTCAAAATTGAATATCAGCCGCTTATTATCGGCCCACCCAGCAGGAAATTTTTCAAAGGTTTCCTGCTTTTCTTATGCCATTTTTCAGAAAGGATGTGAACCCCAAATGTCTTACAGCTCTTATGACCATGACGATTTAGAACTGGCCAGCACCATGCGGATCGAGCGCCGGATTTACTTTGAAAGCGGCAAGGCCGATCTTTCCGAAATGGTAAAGCTGCCCCTTGCGGAGCTTCTTTCCCTGCGGGCGGAAAGCGCCGCCGCAGAACAGGAAGTGTTTGACCGCCTGAAAGAGCAGGCCGCCGCATGGGAGGAACAGGCCGGAAAAACCCTGTTTCTGGACAAAGCCCTTGAATATGCCCGGACGCTTCCCGTCACCCACACTGCAAACCAGTGGGAGGCCCCGGACGAATACCGCCATATCCGCAGCAACATGGTTTACCAGATGGATTATTCCATTTCCGAGAATACCCGGTATGACAGCACCGCAAAAAAATCCGTTCCCTACTCGTGGACGCTCCGCTGGGGCCTTTATACCAACGCGCCCCACGGAAACCAACGGGAAAAGATCGCCGGACAGGATCGGAAAGTCTTTGCCAACCGGGAAGAACTGGACAGATACCTGAATGGCCGGATCAAAGCCCACGACCATTACTTTACCGAAATTTCCCCGGCCATCCCCAAGGAATACGCCGACTGTTTCAAGGTCAACGGCTGCCTGCTCCCCGGCTACACCATCGAGGGGGAGGAACCGGCAAAGACCGCAGAGCTTCCCACACAGGAGGAAGCCGCACAGCCGCAGACCGCAGCCACCCCGGAAAGGAGGGAACCCGTGAACGAAATATTTTCCATTTTTCTTGATAACCGCGCCGAAGCGCAGACCGGCGGGCCGCATGGGTACTGGCTTTCCCTGCCGACTTCCGCCGAACAGGTGCAGGAAGCCCTAAAGGAAATCCATATCACCGCCAACAACCAGCAGGACTTGTTCATTGGCGGCTTTTCTGCCCCGGAGGGAAAACCGCTGGAACTGCCGGAGGATTTGATAAAAGCCGCCAGTGTGGATGAACTGAACTTCCTTGCCGCCCAGCTTCAAAAGCTGGACGTCGTGGAGCTTGCGGAGCTGAACGCCGCCATGCAGTCCCCGGCAAAAATGCAGACCATCGGGCAGCTTTTGGACTACGCCGAAAACACCGATTGTTTTGTCTTAATCAACGCCAAGGACAACCGCAGTCTGGGGGAATATTATCTGAATGATTCCGGGCTGTTTGTCGTCCCCGACCCGTGGAAACCGGCCATTGACACCGACCGGCTGGGAAGTTTTATTGCCAACGAGGAACAGGGAACCTTTACCGATTACGGCTATATCCTGCGAACCAGCGACGAATGGCAACGCGTCCATGAGGGCCAGCCAGTGCCGGAGGAATACCGGGTGATGGCCTATCCCGCGCCGGAAATTCTGCGGGATGAAAGCAAGGTGCAGCCGGAGGCGGCAGCGCCTACAAAGGCCCCGCAGCCTGTCACCCCCATTCTCTTAAACGGCCAGAACAGCGCCGAGCGCATGAAAGAGATCACCGACCGGCTGGAAACCGGCATACAGGAGCTTTTCGAGAGTGAGCGCTACAAAGCCTATCTCACCACCATGTCCAAGTTCCACAGTTACAGCTTCAACAACACCCTCCTGATCGCCATGCAGGGCGGACAGCTTGTGGCGGGCTACAACAAGTGGCGGGACGATTTTCACCGCAATGTGAAGAAAGGCGAAAAGGCCATCAAGATACTGGCCCCGGCCCCGTTCAAGGCAAAAAAGGAAGTGCAAAAGCTGGACGCACAGGGCAGGCCGGTGATGGGAAAGGACGGAAAGCCTGTTACCGAAGTACAGGAAATACAGGTTCCGGCCTTTAAGATCGTTTCCGTCTTTGATGTGAGCCAGACCGAGGGGGAACCGCTGCCCTCCATCGGCGTGGAAGAACTGACCGGCAGCGTGGAACGCTACGGGGAATTTTTCAAGGCGCTGGAACAGACCTCCCCGGTTCCCATTGGTTTTGAGGACATTCCGGGCGGTTCCCACGGCTACTACCATCTGACGGAAAAGCGGATCGCCATTCAGGAGGGCATGAGCGAATTACAGACCCTAAAGACGGCCATCCATGAGATCGCCCATTCCAAGCTCCACGCCATCGACCCGGAAGCCCCGGCCATAGATCAGGCCGACCGCCCCGACAGCCGCACCCGCGAAGTGCAGGCCGAAAGCGTGGCCTATGCCGTCTGCCAGCACTACGGGCTGGACACCTCCGACTATTCCTTTGGCTATGTGGCCGGTTGGAGTTCCGGCAAGGACTTGAAAGAGCTGAAAGCCTCCCTTGAAACCATCCGGGCCACCGCCCATGAGCTGATTACCACCATTGACGGCCACCTTGCCCAGCTTCAGCAACAGCGGCAGACCCAGCAGGAGCAGCCGCAGGCCGCACCGCTGGAACGGGCCGCCGAGCAGCCAGACCCGGACAGCGTATTTTCCAAGCTGTCCCCGGAGCAACAGCAGGAAATGACCGACAGCGTAAAAGCTATGCTGCAAACCTTGATTGAAGCGGATTTGAAATCCACCGGCGAAGTGTCGCAGGGAACCAAGGAGGCGGCACAGGCGCAGGGCTTTACCATTGCCGGGGATGGAACGCTGGAACAGGCAGAAGCCCCGCAGGAGGCCGCCTACCGTCTGGAAAGTGGCGATTATCTGTATATCCAGACATCGGAAACCGGCTATGATTACACACTGTACGGCCCCGACTACAAGGAACTGGACGGAGGTCAGCTTGACAATCCCGACCTGTCCCTTGTGGAAGCCGGAAAAGAAATCCTTGCCATCCATGAGCTACCGGCTGGGGCAATGGAACCCCTGACCGGCGACAGGCTGGACGGTTTTCTGGAAGCAACCGAACAGGCCAACGCCATTCCCCAGCCGCAGGCATGGAACGGGATCGACGGCCTTTTGAATGGGAAACCGTTCATGCCGGAGGCGTCCCCGGCTGACCGGGCCGCCGCCCTGATCGAGCTGGCAGAGAAAAACGCCCCGCGTCTGGGCAGCGAGGAACGACAGTTGATCGTGGCCTATGCCGAGGCCGTGGGCGATACTGACAAGGTGATCGGGCTTATCAACCGCCTGTGTGAACAGGGCTATGAGCTGCAAAACGGCCAGATGGATTCCTTTGTGAAAAGTGAGATCGAAAGTGAGATTGCCGTTGCCAACGCCCAGCGGCAGATCGCGCAGAATCCGGCGGCGGAGCCGGTTGTCACGATCCTTTGGAGTGAAAGTCCCCATCTGAAAGACGGCCAGCAAATGCCGCTGCATGAAGCCGAGGCCGTTTTCAAGGAGCTGGACAGTGCCAGACGCCATGAACGGGAGCAGCCGGGCTATACGGGCCATTGGTACGACAAGACCAAGTTCCGCATTGACTTTACCATGCAGGGCCAGCCGGACAGCTACGAGGGACGGCAGGACTTTGGCGACGGGGACGGTTCCCTGATCCAGCATATCCGGGGCTACCACGAATACTACGCACAGGATGAAAGCTGGAAAAACCATGTGCTGCACCATGAGGGGCCGGAGGCATGGGAGGCGGACAAAGCCCAGCGGGATATGCTGCTGCATGAGTTTGTTCCGTATATGGAGCTGCATTGCAATCTGGCCGCTATGGAGCAGGAGGCCCGGCGTCCCCTGCGATCCGGGGAAACCCTGACGCCGGAACAGACCGCTTATTTCAACGCGGTTTTGGACTATGTAAAGGAGTGCCGCCCGCTTCTCAATCAGAGCCAGTACCACTTGCCGGAGCCGCCGCAGCTTTCCGACTTCGGCCAGAGCTTGCAGGACTACAAAAAACAGATCGAGGCAGAGCTGGAACAGGAGGCCGCCGCTGCCGGGCTGACGGTGGAGGAATATGTTGCCTCTGACTATGAGGCCCCGGCGCAGCCCAACTTTTCCATCTACCAAGTGCCGCCCGGCCCGGAGGGACGCGACTTCCGCTACCGTTCCTATGAGGACTTGCAGGCAGATGGGCTTTCGGTGGACAGGAAGAATTACCAGCTTGTCTACACCGCGCCGCTGGACAAGGACACCACACTGGACGAGATTTACCGCCGCTTCAACATAGAACATCCCGCCGATTACAAGGGACATTCCCTCTCTACGGGGGATATTGTGGTGTTCCGGCAGGATGGAAAACAGACCGCCTACTATGTGGACGAGGGGGCCGACTACCGGCAGGTGCCGGAGTTCTTCGCCCAGCCGGAAAAGCAGCTCACGCCAGACGAGTGCATGACCGGCGAACAAATCCAGACACCGAGAGGCCGTTTCTATCTGACCGACAGGAGCCGGGAACAGATGGAGGCCGCCGGGTATGGATTCCACCACCAGTCGGAGGACGGCAGGTATCTTATTATGGCAAACGGCACAAGGGCCTTTGCCATCCCCGCCCAGCAGGAAAGCCATATCAAGACGGCGGAAATGTCCACCGAGCAGAACTACAACATGATCGACGGCATGATGAACAATGCCCCGTCTATGGAGGAACTGGAAGCAAGGGCAAAAGCCGGGGAACAGATTTCCCTTTTGGATGTGGC
Organism: Eisenbergiella massiliensis; assembly: GCF_003435485.1. Lineage (NCBI taxonomy): Bacteria > Bacillati > Bacillota > Clostridia > Lachnospirales > Lachnospiraceae > Eisenbergiella > Eisenbergiella massiliensis. The sequence goes on along the minus strand of NZ_QVLV01000028.1, from coordinate 23,368 downwards.
CGAGGCAGCCAAGGCGGAGGCCAAAAAGCCCAAGCAGACCCGAAAGACGACGCAGAAACAAAAGAAACCGTCCATCCGGGCGCAACTTGCCGCCGCCAAGGAGGAACAGAAAAAGAAGCCCCCGGCGCGGGAAAAATCAAAAGAAATGGAGGTATGAGGAATGTATTTCACCGTGGAAGAAGAAAACCTGATCTGTCTGTACCACAACGCCGACCGCCGCAGGACGGCGGCAAATCTCCGGGCAGCTTTGCCGGACATGGACAAGGAAATGGCGGCGCTGGCCTGCCAGACCGCCGATAAGCTGGACGCCATGAGCGACGCCGACTTTGCGGCGCAGCGGTTCCACTTCACAGACGAATAAGAAAAACGCCGGGCGCGGGGGCTGTCAAAGCCTCTGCGTCCGGCATTTCTTTTTCACAAAATTTTTGCCATATAAAATTCATCAACAAAGGAGCCGTTGACGAACATGGATTTCTCCCTTGTTCCCTCAATCTTAAAACCACTTTTTTCATACAAGTGTCTTGCTGTTTCATTGCAACATTCAACAGTAAGTTCCAGTCTCTTAATTCCATTTTCCTTTGCCCAACAATTCAGCATTTCAAAAAAAGATGTACCGATTCCTTTACCTCTATAATCTTTCAAAATGCCTACTACAATATATGCTGTATGAAGAATCCGATTAAACTTTCCCCGTTCTGCCCGAATATAGCCAACCATTTTTTGATTTTCCATTGCCACTTGTAAAAAATCACTTCCACAAATCACATTATTTTCAATATCATTTTTTAATTTTTGAACATTTGTGGTCTGGGTTCTCTCATTTGGTTCATACATCATATAATCTGTTTCAGCGTCCAAAGTGTTTAATAACTTCCAAAAATCTTCTATTTGGTTTAATTCCAGAGTTCTATAATAAAGCATAAGTACACCTCAATTCAAATTTACTCAATTATAGCATTGCACAAAATCAGTGTCCATGCCAAAATCATTCAGCCGGGACAAAGACCTAAAAAGCTGTCTTTGTCCCGGCACTTCTTTTTTGTCCATTTTCCCGCATTTAGAACCCTGTTTTTGGGGGAACAGGATAACTTTATCCACCTGCCTGCCGACCATGCGGAAAAACCCTTGATTTCCGAAATGCTTCCGAACTTTCTTCAATTCATTGCTTCCAAAAATAGTTGATGTTATAATTGCAGGGAAAACAACTGAATAAAAGTGTCTTCGGGGCAGGGTGAAATTCCCGATTGGCGGTAAAGTCCGCGAGCGTAAAACGCACGATTTGGTGTAATTCCAAAACCAACAGTATAGTCTGGATGGAAGAAGATATGGTTAGATTTCCGCAGATTTTGAGAGGGTTACTTTCTTTTCTGTGGCCTAATTATAATGCTAACACCTGAAAGACATTTTCTTTTGGGTGTTAATTTTTTGCCACGGAGGAAAGCAATTATGAACAGTAAAACAAAAAGAATCACAGTTATTGGTATGCTATGTGCGATTACTTATGTCACTATGGTTGTTGGCAGGATTCCTATTATTCTATTCTTAAAGTATGATCCATCCGATGTTATTGTAACTTTGGGCGGCTTTATTTGGGGGCCGATGACTTCCTGCATTGTATCTGTTATTGTAGCAACCCTTGAAATGATTACAGTAAGCGATACCGGAATATTAGGTTGTATTATGAATATCGTACAAACACTATCTTTTGCGTGTACGGCATCTGTCATTTACAAAAAAAAGCACACTTTATCTGGTGCAGTGATTGGTCTGGCATCGGGATGGCTAATAACGGTTATCGTTATGCTGTTGTGGAACTATTTGGTAACGCCGCTTTATATGGGGTATCCAAGAGAAGCAGTTGTAGAATTGTTACTTCCTGCCTTTCTTCCATTTAACTTATTGAAAGGTGGGTTAAATGCGTCCATTACATTTTTACTGTATAAGCCCATAGTTACCGCTTTGAGAAAAAGCGGATATGTTGCTACTTTGGAAAATGAAGCAAGACAAAAGCATACTGGTCTGCTTATGCTGGCAAGTTTTATTATAGTAACTTGTGTTTTGATTATCCTGTCAATGAATGGGATTATATGAGGATTGAAATGAAAGAAAAAATAAATGAACCTATTTACACACTAACAGGGATCGTTATACATGGCCGAGGTATTGGAAAGCATGTGGGGACACCTACCGCAAACATAGAAATAGCAAAAAATACATTTTTGCCAAAGACAGGGGTGTATGTGGCAGATATTCTTTTAAGTGACAAGATATATTATGGTGTTACCCATATTGGGACGCGCCCTACACTTGATAATGATAGCTTTGTTTCAATCGAAACACATATTTTTGATTTTGATAAGGATATATATGGGTGTACGATAACTGTCAACCTATATAAGAAATTGAGGGAAGTTAGAAAATTTAATGAATTATCCTTGCTGCTTGAACAAATTGCGAATGACCGGACAATGGCACAAGAATTTTGGGGATTAAAGCAAACAAATCACACCTTACACATTGATGTTAACCGGCATTGTGTAATATTAGAACAGCAGGAAGTTTATTTATCAACAAACGAATTTGAAGTCCTTTATTTGTTACTGCAATCTCCTCAAACCACATTCACAAAAGAACAGATTTATGAACAAATTTGGCATGAACCCACAAATAACCATTTGCACGCAGTAGAAAACACAATTTTTCAAATACGAAAAAGGTTAAAACCATATTGCAAGGGACATGAGTATATAAAAACAGTAATTGGCTATGGTTATAAATTTAATTCCGAGTAAGATGTTATTTAAGTATTCTTATCAAAAATGCCGGGCGCGGAGGTGTTAAAGCCTCTGCGTCCGGCGCTTCTTTTTTGTCCATTTTCCCGCATTTAGAACCCTGTTTTTGGGGGAACAGGATAACTTTATCCACCTGCCTGCCGACCATGCGGAAAAACCCTTGATTTCCGTGGACTTTTACCGCCCTAAATGCGTAGACAGGAGGTATCTTTTCCGCTGGCGTTCCGCCTCTTTCTTCCGGCGCATGGCTTCTTCTGGATATGACTTGCACTTTATTATTCATATTTCCTGCCTTGTATTCTTCGAGCAAAAGAAATATAATAAACCGTATTGGAGGGAAAAAGTATGGATTATATGACGCTGAAAGAAGCAAGTGAAAAATGGGGTGTTACACCAAGGCAGATCAATTATTTGTGTGCTGCTGGGCGTATCCCCGGCGCTGTAAAGATGGCTGGTGTTTGGCTGATCCCAAAGAACGCAGAAAAGCCGATTGACGGAAGGACAAAACAAGGGAAGGGGTTGCACCATGAATAAAATCCTGATTATAGATGATGACAGAGAACTGTGCGCTTTGATTAAACGTAGCGTACAAGCAGAAAACATAGAAGCTGATTTTTGTAATACCGGAAAAGAGGGCTTACAAAAATTAAGAGAGCAGGAGTATCAGCTTGTGGTGCTGGATGTGATGATGCCCGGTATGGATGGCTTTGAAACGCTGGAAGAAATCCGCAAAGAGAACAGTCTGCCGATTTTGATGTTCACATCTAAAAATGACAGCATTTCTAAAGTACGGGGCTTACGAGCCGGGGCGGACGATTATCTGACAAAACCGTTTGATATGGACGAACTGATTGCCCGTATTGCGTCCCTCATTCGCCGCTACACCCGTTTTAATCATCAAGCCGGAGCTGTGCAAAAACTGGATTTTGACGGATTACAAATTGACCTTGAAAATCGTTCTGTTACGACGGAAAATGGCACTTTTGAACTTCCACCAAAGGAATTTGATCTGCTCCTGTACTGTGCAAAGCATCAAGGAAAAATTTTGACAAAACAGCAGATTTATGAGGAAGTTTGGGGCGAAGAATATTTCTATGACGACAGTAACATTATGGCGATCATCAGTCGGCTTCGTAAAAAATTAGAAGTCAATCCTTCAAGCCCAAAGTATATACAAACGGTCAAAGGGATTGGCTACCGGTTTAATAAGGAGGTGTAGCCAGCATGGAAATCATTGTTTTCTTGTCCATTGTGATTGCTGTTGTGGCTGTATTGACTTCCATCGTTCTCGTTCGGCGCGTAAAAAAACAAATAGCAGAAATGACCGATGTGCTGGTTGATGTGAGAAACGGAAATGGCAACCGGCGTATTCTGTCTGCAACAAATGAACTGACAGCACCTCTTGCCTATGAAATCAATGAGATCGTTGTGTCCTATGAAAGCAGACTTTCAACTGTACGGCAGACAGAAGAAACCAACCGCCAGCTTATGACGAGCCTTTCCCATGATGTTCGGACGCCCCTTACCACTCTGATTGGGTATCTTGACGCTGCACACAAAGGACTGGTCACAGGAAAAGACCGGGATGATTATATCGAAATCGCCCGCCGGAAAGCCCATGATTTGAAAGAATATATTGATGTACTCTTTGACTGGTTCAAGTTAAATTCCAACGAGTTTGCTTTGGAAATCCAGAGCGTTGAGGCCGCAGAGCTGACAAGAAATATCCTGATTGACTGGATACCGATTTTTGAGGATAAACAGGTTGATTATGACATTGATATTCCCGAACAGCCTGTCCGGGTAAAATTGGATATGGACAGCTATATGAGAATCATCAATAATCTCATTCAAAATGTAATCGCTCACAGCCATGCGAATAAAATCAAAATCGCCTTGTCAAAGAAGGAAAATAACATGGAACTGCTGTTGGCGGATAATGGAGTGGGAATCGAGAAAGAAGATTTGAAACACATTTTTGAACGGCTTTATAAGTGTGATAAAGGTCGGTCTGAAAAAGGCAGCGGTCTTGGTCTTTCTATTGTCCATCAGCTTGTAGAAAAGATGGGTGGAAGTATAACAGTTGAAAGTTTGCCGGGAAAAGGAACTGAATTTATGTTGCTTTTTCCTTTGGAGATTTAAGTGGGTTCCCGTCCTTATGACGGGAACCTTTGTCATTTTGCCGGATTTCAAATTGCAAGGTTAATGCAAGGTTGCGGCAAGGTTAATGCAAGGTTGGTGTGATAGAATACCTTACAGAACAGGAGGTTTTGAATATGGATACCAATTACATCATTGAAACAAAAAATCTGACGAAGCAATACGGCTCACAAAAGAGTGTGGCTGACTTAAATATCCATGTGAAGCGTGGGAGAATTTATGGTCTGCTTGGCAGAAACGGAGCCGGAAAAACCACTACCATGAAAATGCTGTTGGGCTTAACGAAGCCGACTTCCGGAGAGGTCAAAATCTGGGGAAAGTCTTTACAGGGGAATGAAAAGAAGTTGCTGCCCCGTATTGGCAGTCTGATCGAGTCCCCCGGCTTTTATCCCAATCTGACTGGCACAGAAAACCTGCGTATCTTTGCCACCCTACGGGGTGTACCAAACAATCATGCCGTCAAAGACGCTCTGGATCTGGTAGGACTGCCCTACAAAGATAAGAAGCTCTTTTCACAGTATTCCCTTGGCATGAAGCAACGGCTTGCCATCGCCCTTGCCGTGATGCACGATCCGGAGCTTTTAATTTTGGATGAGCCGATCAACGGTCTCGATCCCATCGGTATTGCAGAAGTACGCTCCTTTATTCGGGAGCTCTGCGATGCAAGAGGAAAAACGATTCTGATTTCCAGTCACATTCTTTCGGAGATTTCTCTGCTGGCTGACGATATTGGAATTATCGACCACGGCGCGTTGCTGGAAGAAGAAAGCCTTGCTGAGCTGGAGCAAAAAAGCAGTAAGCATATCCGTTTTACACTCTCTGATACTGCACAGGCGGCAAGAATTTTGGAACGCAATTTCCATGAAAACCATTTCTCCATACAGGATGACCATAATTTGCGCCTGCACAACTTGGAGCTGCCCGTAGGGAAAATTGTAACAGCCTTTGTAGAAAACGGATTGGAGGTATCGGAGGCGCATACTTGTGAAGAAAGTCTTGAAGATTACTTCAAGCGTGTGACAGGGGGCGAAGGAATTGCTTAAACTAATCAAATGCGAATTTTTGAAATTAAAACGGAAGCCATTGGTATTTATTTCTCTGCTGCTTTCTGTTTTCATGCCATTGGCTTATGCTTTCTTTCTGGCAGATGTAAACACTGATGTGGATGCTGTAAATGGAGTGATGTCCAGCCTGTTCCAGCTCAGTGCCTATTTGCTTTTGATGCCGCTCCTTGTGATACTGGCTTCCAATCTGCTGTTTGAGGAGCTGGACAATGACACACTAAAAAACCTTGTTACCATACCGATAAATAGAACCAAGTTGGTGCTGTCCAAGATGCTGGTTTTACTATTGTTTGCCGTTGGCTTTATGGCAGTTGGAGGATTGGTAAATCTTGCGGTTTTGCTGTTTCAGGGCTGGGAGCCGGTTGGGTTTTGGACCTTGTTTGGCGTTGGGATAGAAGAAGGGCTGATTATGTGGGTAGGCGCACTTCCATGTATCCTGCTCGTTGTTCTTCTTAATAAAAACTATATCGTGTCTGTCGTGATTACCTTTTTCTATACGATTGCGAATTATATCCTTTCCATGAACGATATGTTTCTCACACAGCCTTTTGGTTTGAACATCGGAACCCTGTTTCCGGGGCCGCTGGCCTTCCGCTGGACATTCCAATTTTATGACCAAAGCCAGACCAGTGCGGAGTTAGCAGATTTGTTGGAACGGGTCAGTCCGTATTTTCTGAATGGTGTTCAGGTATTCGGTGTGATTATTGTGGAAGCCATTGTATTTCTTGCGCTGATTGCATTTGTTTACCGGCGACAGGAAATCTAAGGGGGTGTGACTATGTGGAACTTATTAAAATCGGAATTACTGAAACTGCGCCGGTGCCAGATCCTTTTGGTAGGGCTGGTGGCGCTTGCACTCTGTCCTTTGGTTCAGTATGGAAGTCAGTTGATTGTGGAGGCAGAGTACCGAAATCCAAATTATGATTTTTCCGCGCTGTTTGAGAATGTCATCTGGGGAAACACTCAGATATTCCTTCCAATTTCATTGGTAATGATTGGAGGATGGTTCATTGACAGAGAATCCACTCATGATACACTGAAAAACATTATGACAATTCCTGTTTCTATGCCAAAAATGTTGGGAGCTAAGTTACTTTTAGTCAGTATGCTTGCAGTTCTGCTGGGAATATACAGCGTTGGCATTACCTTGATTACTGGATTGACGGTTGGATTATCGGGACTGACAGCGGAAGTGTTTTTTCATGGAGGTACGCAGATCGTGTTAGCGGCTCTGACGACCTATTTGGTCTGTATGCCGCTGATCCTGATTTTTGGGCAGATCCGAGGGGCATATCTGGGCGGTTCCATTCTGGCGTTCTTCCTTGGATACAGCATGTTGTTTTTCAAAGGTGGTATCCTTGCCAGCATCTATCCGTTCTCTGCTGCGCTGATTTTAGTGGGATTTGACATGAGTGAATATGCCGGAACAACCACATCCTCAAACCCTTTGTTGGCGGTCATTGGGGTTGGCATCATGGTTCTCTGGGCGGTGCTGTTGTTACTGATGTCCAGTAACAAAAAAGAAATGAAATCCCGTAAACAGGCAAATGCCAAGGGAAAAGGAAAGCGTGCTGTACGCAGGAAAGGAAGGTGATAGCTGTGAAGAAAATAGTTTTATCATTATGCCTGATACTATTGGGTGCTTCTGTGCTTTCAGGTTGTACAAAAGATGAATTTCTCGATCAGTATAACAATATTGTTCAGTCTGCTGGTTCCATAGCGCTTACCGGAAATTCATCCTTACAAGGTACGAAAGAAAAAGGAATTGATGATTATACAGGAAGCTATACAGCCAACTATGAGGATTTTTCAGATACAGAGTATTTGTTCGGCGGAACTTCCATAAAGCGTGAAGCTGGTAAGGATCTGTCTATTGACTGCGCGCTGGAGGTTACGGAGGGAACTGCAAAAGTATTTTGGATTTCTGGAGCTGATGAAGCAGTCACTTTGCTTGAAACAACCGGAACATATAGTGATACAATTACACTCCCTGAAGGTGGAAACTATATCGGCATTGAATGTGAGAATTTCACTGGAAGCATTGAATTGAATATTGAGTAACATTCTGCCGGACGACGGCAAAAGAAAAAAGCCGTCGTAAAGCAGACACATTTCCACGCGCCTATGAAGCGGCGGCTTTGATTTTCAGAGCCGCCGCTTTTCTTTGCTCGGCGCAGGACCGGCGGCCTACGGAGGGAGCCGCCATGACACAAACAGCATTTCGACATAATACACCGGGTTACACACCATCAAAAAAAGTCCGTCCCCGAATACGGGGACAAGCGGCTATAAGTATGTACTATACCATATAAGTCAAACACATAACACTTCTTTCGCCCGGTGGGTCTATGACCTGCCGGGCGAATTTTGTTATTTCCTGCGGTTCTTCGGTGCGGGCTGGAGCCGCCGCATTGTTACCGATGAAAGGAGTGGTGAAAACAGCTTTATCTTCTCATTCTTCCGCAGATTGGGGGTGAGAAGATGAAAGAATATACCCCTGATTATGTGAAATGTTGTCAGTTCGACCGTTACTGCAAGCTGGTTCTATACCATGAAGCGATTGACTACCTGCGGGAAATGCAGAGATACCGCAAGTACCAAATATCCTTAGAGGATATTTCCCCGGCTCAATGGGACAAGTTCTCCACACGGGACGAGTACCCCTGCGACAGCTTTGTGTTCTCGGCCTTTGGCTATGCCCTACATATCCGGGATGAGCTGGTGGCCGGAGCCTTTGTCAAGTTGCCGGAGCAGGAGCAGCAAATTTTAATTCTGCATTATGTCGCAACTATGGCAGACACCAACATTGGCCGTCTTATGGGAATGTCCCGCAGCGCCGTTCAGCGGCACCGTACCAAAGCCCTGAATGAATTGCGGAAACGATTGGAGGACGACGGAGGGAGGAAAGCGAAATGAAGCAGCCAACTTTCTACGGGCGGGAACTGTTGCCCTTGTCTGTGATCGAGGCGGCTCGCGCCGGTGATCCGCTGGCCGTGGAAAGTGTCTTGCGATATTATGACGGTTACATGAATAAACTGTGTACCCGGACACTCTACGATCTGGACGGTTTGCCTCATGTGAGGGTAGATGAATACATGAAAGACCGCCTGCAAAACAAGCTGATCCAAACTATTCTAAAGAGCAGCCTATGAGAAAACGCCGGGCGCGGAGGTGTTAAAGCCTCTGCGTCCGGCGCTTCTTTTTTGTCCATTTTCCCGCATTTAGAACCCTGTTTTGAGGGGAACAGGATAACTTTATCCACCTGCCTGCCGACCATGCGGAAAAACCCTTGATTTCCGTGGACTTTTACCTCCCTAAATGCGTAGACAGGAGGTATCTTTTCCGCTGGCGCTCCGCCTCTTTCTTCCGGCGTACCTGCACCACACAATCCGGGCAGTATTTAGCCCGGTTGGAGTTGGGCGTAAACGCCGCCCCGCAGACGGCGCAGCGTTTGATTTCGTCCCGACCTTTGGTGATCTCGGCGCACAGGGCCGCGTCCAGCGGCAGGACGGCCACCTTGAACCACCGGCACAGCAGCGAATAGGAAATACTCTGCACACAAACACATTCCTCCCCATCGTCCAGCAGGAGGCAGTTCCCGTTACAGTAGTTGCAGCACTCATGGGCGAGCCTGCGGGCCTTGCGGTATTGGGGGTAACTCATTCTCGGTATGTTCATCGTTCCTGCGTATGCTCCTTTCCCGGCGCTGTCCGCAAAATGCTGTCTACATTCTGTTTGACAATGCCGTATTCTTTCAATTTCTGTTTCGCTTCGCTGTACTGTGCGGACAGCCGTTCCCGTTCTGCGTCCAGCTTTTTATACTCGGTTTTGAGGGCGTACAGGTTGGGGAGCTTTGTGATCCCGGCCTCTTTGAGCGCCTTTGCCGCCGCCTCATACAAAATCAGTTGGCTTTCATGCTGCCGCCGGAACGCGGCCTTGTCTTTGGCGTTTCGCAGTTCCAGCGCCACAGGCCGGAGCTGCTTGTAGGCGGAGAGGTTTTTTATCAGCAGCGCCATATCCCCAAGGCGGCGTTCTGCGTCTTTCAGGGCGGAGGCCGCCGCGTCGTTTGCCGCGCTGATCTCGGCCAGCCTGCTTTCCAAGCCCTCGTAGCTGTCGATCTGGTGTTCTGTGATGAAGTTTAAGGAATTGGCGGCCTGCTTCAAGTTGTGCAGCTTCGCCCACCGCGCATAGCCCGCCGACTGCTGGGCCTTGATACTGTCCTCCAAGGCGATCCGCAGGGAGATTTCCCCGGCACTTCTTCTGCGCGGCCCCCGGTCAATGGCAATGCCCTTGATCCGCTGGGTGATCCGTTCCTCGGTGTAATCCTCCCCCAAGGTCTTGCAGCGGGTGAAGCATTCCTGTCCGGGGGCGCGGAATGAAATAAACTTGCCCTGTTTGACTTCATAGCCCTGCGCCTCCATGAGCCGCAAAAAGCCGTCAAAGCCTTTGGCCTGCGGAATGGCCGCGTCGATGGCAAGTTTCAGTTTTGCTTTCCAACTCTTGCCCTTTTTCTGTGCGTCCCACTCGGCGTAGGTCTTGCCCTTGTCTTTGCCGGGCTTTACCACAGACAGGCCGTGTTCCTTGCACAGCCGGTCACTGGTGCGCCGGATAAAGGCGTAACTTTGGCGGTTGGAAATGTACTTGCGCTGGTTTGCCATATCCACGGCGCAGAAAATGATGTGGTTATGCAGATGGCCCTTGTCAATGTGGGTAGTAATCACATAGGGGTATTTTCCTTGCAGCACTTCATCGGCAAGCTGCCGCCCGATCTCGTGGGCCTGCTCCGCCGTGGTTTCCCCCGGTTCAAAGGCTTGTATCAGGTGGTGGGCCAGATTGTTGCCTTTTTGGTACGCCTGATCTAACAGCATTTGAAATTCAATATCCGCCGTTTCATAGGAACAGCCATAGGAAGAAACAAACAGCTTTTCATCGGTCTTGTCCGGGTTCTCGATGTAGTCCAGCGCCTTTTTCAGCGTTGACTTGATAGGATGGATCTTTGTAACTGCCATATCTGTGCCAGCGCCCCCTTGATGTCCTCCAAGTCCTGCGCATACACAGTCCCGGTACTGTTAATACGCCTTGCAATCTGGTTGATGTTGACGCCGATCTTTTGCAGCTCTGCGGTCTGCGCCCGGACAGGGCCGGTGTCGATATGGACGATATAGCCGTCAATCAGCATTTTCCGGGCGTAGGCAGAAAAGTTTTTTGTGCCAAGCTGGGCCATCTTTTGCTGGATCAGCGCCCGTTCCTCCGGCGTCACCGGGACGCGCAGCACAAACTTCCGTTTTCGGTTTGCCACTTTCTCACCTCCATTCATTCAGGGGTTTGGGGACTTCCCCAAGATACAAACGGGAAGCCGTTTGCCGGGAGTGTGGCTACACTCCCTATGCTTGCTGTCTTTGTTCTTCTTCCCCTAAAAAGCGTTCTGACCCCAAGGAAATACCCGCAAAATCCCGGTTTTTCCGAAAACCGTACAAAAAAAGAGAGGGCGCAGCTTGCGTCCTCCCAAAAACAAAACAGAGGGTTGTCATGCACCCTCCGTTTCGTCATTCTTCTGTTGAATTTGAATGGCCCCGTCAATCGCGCCCTCGATGATTGGCAGAAATTCTTCCGGGCAGAGTTTCAGCTTGTGGCTGACCCGCTGCCGCTGTGCGCTTTCCTCCCGCATGATCTCCGGGTTAAAATACCGTTCCACGGGAAGCCCGCAGATTTTGATAAGCTGTATGATAACCGGCAGGCTGGGAATCGTGCCGTCATTTTCGATGTTGGCAAGATAGCGCCAGTCGATATTGACCTGTTCCGCCAGCGTCTTACGCGATAACTGCTTGACTTTCCGCGCCTCTTTTACATCCGCGCCGAAAGTTTCAAAGCCGGGACAATCTTTGATATTTGCCATATAGCACCACCCATCTACATTGTATATTTCATATTTTCTCAATGGAATGTTGCTATATGCAGGAATATTAAACTTTATAATTCATATTTTGTGCCTTGTACGGAAAAGCGATGTGTTCTATAATAAAATGAATAGCGTTTATTGGGTAAAATTTGAGAGATTTTTGAGATTTACCATATATCATATAAAGAACGGAGGTGCATAATTTTGAATCCTAAATTACTGATCGTTGATGATGAACGCGGTATTGTTGATATGATACAGAGTTATTTTCAAACACAATATGATATTCTGACTGCTTATAGCGGACAAGAAGCGCTCAAAAAAGTAGCTTGCAAACCAGATTTAATTTTATTGGACATCAATATGCCGGGAATGGATGGTCTGACTGTATGCCAAAAGATACGGGAACACATAGCCTGTCCCATTCTTTTTTTAACCGCTCGTATGGAATCCAGCGATAAGATCATTGGCTTTCAGGCCGGGGCGGATGATTATATCGTCAAGCCCTTTGATTTGGATGAATTGGGGGCGCGTATTGCCGCACATCTGCGCCGGGAGCAGCGACGCCAAAATAATTCGGCAGTACGCTTCTTTGGTGAATTGATACTGGATTATTCTGCCCGAACAGTTACAATCAATAATCTGAACATCCCGCTATCTAAGAGGGAGTTTGAGATTGTAGAACTTTTATCCCTCAATGCAGGACAGGTTTTTGACCGCGAGCGAATTTATGAGCTTGTGTGGGGCTTGGATGGGGACGGAAACAGCGATACAATTATGGAGCACATTCGGAAAATACGCGCTAAATTTGCAGCACATACATTGCACAATTACATTGAAACGGTTTGGGGGTGTGGTTATCGGTGGAACGCCTAAAAAATATGGGACTAAAGAAATCTTTCCTGCTATTATCCCTCTCCTGTTTGGCAGTGGCATTTCTCCTGCTTGGGGCAGTTATCTTCCTTTGCCGAGGCATTGAAAACCATTATCCTTTAGGCGGTGTAGAAATCTTGTCGGATGGCTCTGTTGTACCTCTGCCGTCTCCTACGGTGTCACAACAGCGTATTTTAGCTACCCTAAACATTGTGCAGACGGTTTCCTGTATTCTTTTTCCAGTAGGCGGATTGATTGTTTCAGTCTTTCTTTTTTATTATCTCAAATTGAAACAGCCTATTTCCTGCCTGCAAAATGGCATTATGCGGATTCAGAATAATGATCTGGATTTTTCGCTGCCGATTTTGTCTAACGATGAAATGGGACAACTATGTGCTGCCTTTGAAGAAATGCGGAGTGATCTTCTGAAATCGAATCGGCTGTTGTGGCAACAGGCCGAGGAACGCAAACGGCTCAATGCCGCATTTTCCCATGATCTGCGTAACCCGATTACGGTATTAAAAGGAAGTGTAAAACTTTTGCGGCAAGGTATTCAGGACGAACAAACCATAGACCGGCTGGAAAGTTACACTTTACGGATTGAGCAGTATGTAGAAGCTATGAGCAGTGTTCAAAAGTTGGAACAACTCTCTGTTAAGCCAAAAGAAATCCGACTATCAGTTTTGCAGAGTGAATTGCAGGAAACAGCACGACTGTTAGCGCTATCCCAAAAAGTTTCTGTTTTAGTACCATCAGGTGGAACAGTTTGTATAGATCACGGGCTATTTCTTACCGTAGCGGAAAATCTGATTGGAAATGCGGCGCGATTTGCAGAAAAAGCAATCTCTATTCAAATAACGCTGCAAAATGATTCTATGACCTTGAATATAGAAGATGATGGTGCTGGTTATCCGCTGTCTCTCGTGCAGAATGGGCCAAACCCTTTTGAAACGACAAGTAGTAATTCCTCACATTTCGGAATGGGGCTTTACAGCAGCAGAATTTTATGTGAAAAACATGGTGGCCGATTGATTTTGGAAAATAGGGTTGGGGGCGGTGCATCCGCAACTGCTATTTTTCATTTTGTGTAATCCTTGAGCGATTTTTGAGATTTATCATTTACACTCTCCTTATACTACAAATAAAGAGAGTGTTTTTTTATGAATATTGAGGCAAAGAATTTATCAAAGATTTATGGTGACGGTGAAAACCGAGTAGTGGCTTTGGATCATGCGAATCTCGAAATTGTATCCAGCGATTTTATTTCTATTATGGGACCATCTGGAAGCGGAAAAAGCACCTTGCTTCATTTGCTTTCCGGCTTGGATAAGCCATCTTCCGGCTCGCTGACCTACGATGGTAAAGATATTTACAGTTACAGCGATAAGGAGTTGTCGGCATTTCGCCGGAAACGGATTGGATTTATTTTTCAGCAATTTAATCTGCTTCCGGTTCTGACGGCGAAAGAAAATATTATCATGCCTCTTTTGCTGGATAAACAAAAACCGGATGAAGCATACCTGAAACAGCTTACAGAACTGCTTGGCATTCAGGGCCGCTTGGAACATCTGCCCCATGAGTTATCCGGCGGCCAGCAGCAGCGTGTAGCTATCGCCCGCGCTTTGATTGCAAAGCCGGATGTAATTTTTGCTGATGAGCCTACGGGAAATCTGGACAGCAAAAGCGGCGGCGAAGTCATGGAACTGCTTCAAAATGTATGGAAAAAGATGGGGAAAGCTCTCGTTGTCATTACCCATGACAGCCGTATTGCACGAATGGCAGACCGGCAGTTTCAGATTGTAGATGGTGTGCTTACGGAGGTGACAGCGAAATGAAATCTTATCGTACATTAGCATTGAAAGAACTACTGTCCCAAAAAGTCACTTCTATTCTTATTTTGATTGCCGTTGTGCTGTCTACTATGATGACAACCATTGTAGGACAATCCATTGGCGTACTTAGTGCAATGCGGGAACAGCAGGCCATCGCTATCGGAGGAAACCGATATGCCACTTTTTTGCAGATGAATGCAGATCAGCTTCACGCACTGGAACAGGATGAGCGTCTTTCCTATGTAGGGAAATCTATTTATATGGGAAGTTTAGAACTCTCCCCATCTCTTACCCTTGGTTTGATGGAATATTTGGATGACAATGCCGCTATCTATCCGTCCAGTACCAGTGTAGAAGGAGGTCGTCTGCCGGAAGCCCCGATGGAAATAGCGCTTTCGGAAGATATTCTGAAATATCTTGGCTTTGAGGGCAGTATTGGAGATAAGATTACACTTTCACTGCAAAAAAATCTTCGCCACAACATTGCGGACTGCTATTCCTATACAGCGGAATTTGTTCTTACAGGGATATTGAAAAATAACTACTTAGGATATACAAGCGGCACTGTTACGGGAGTTGTAGGGGAAGGAACTGCCGAACAACTTTTACCGGAATCTTATATTTATTACAATGTGGATATTCGGACTGCCGATAAAAAGAATTTTCAAGCAGTTGTCGATGACATCAATAAGGAATTGAACATCCATGAGCTTGATACCAGCTACAATATTGTATATTTGAACGCCTTGGGAATTTCCTATACTGCAAATTCCGAGGGTGCTAATGATAAGGGATTCTCTTTTATGACAGTCGCAGGGATATTAGTGGGTACTTTGATTTTGCTGGCTGCTGGTCTTGTGATTTACAACATTCTGAAAATATCTGTATCAAAACGGATAAAGGGATATGGAACACTTCGGGCTATTGGAGGCGAAAAAGGACAGCTTTATCAGATCATTGTAATTGAAGTAATCCTATTGTGCCTGATTGGGATTCCTATTGGTATGCTTCTTGGCTTCTTGAGTGCCAGAGGAATTTTAGAGGCAGCTACCGGCTTGGTTTCCCCTGAATTGTTCTTGGTTCAGGATGCTTCTGAATTGAAAACTCTAATAGCAGAGAACAGTTCTTTGAATGGAACCTTACTGGTTTTAAGCGGAGCAATCACTTTGGCGTTTGCGCTGTTTGCAGCATTGCCAGCAGCCAGATCAGCCGCAAGGGTATCCCCCATTATGGCGATGTCTGGAACAAATCTGAAAATTCGCCGCAGAAAGCGTAAAACAAAGAAAATCCATAATTTTGAAGCATACTATGCCCGTCTGAACTTAAAGAGAAATAAAGGCCGTACTGCAATTACAATTTTGTCCCTTGTTATGAGTATCACGGTTTTTATAGCGCTGCAAGGGTTTTCCTCTCTCCTGAACGCTGCAAGCGCACTGCAAGATAACCATTTAGGAGATTATCAGATCACAAATGAAAGTGTTGGATTTACCACAGATGATCTGAACACTTTGCGGAAAAATGAAGCTGTGCAAAGTGTAGCCGCCATACAATTTTCGCTTTACGAACAAAATGAAAATGGGCTGCTCGATGAAATCAGTCTTGAATTTCAACTGAAACCCGGTGAAACTTTTCAGGTTGTCGGATTGAACGATGAATATTGGGATTATTTTATGGGGGATCAATTACCAGAAGAACAGCTTGGACAACTGAAATCAGGGAACGCCTGTATAGTAAGGAATCCTATTCCCATGAGCTACGGCGAAGATGTTCTTGAATTTACAAATATAGAGGCCGGAGAAAACATCTGTGTTGCGGGAATGGAGCTGAATGTTTTGAAAACCTTGGATGGCTATGACGGTTATCTTGGTATTGGAAATGGCGGTTTCACAAATGGTGTTCAGGTGATCGTTGATGATGCTATCTATGAACGCCTGACGGGAAAAGATACCTATTCAGAGTTTTTGCCTACGCTGAACGAGGGCGCAGACAGGGAAATTTTTGATACATTTATCGAGGCATTTTGTGATAGGACGCCGGGGACAACATTCTTGTCGTATGAAGAAAGCGACCAGCAACTGAAAGAGAGCTTTGCACAGATTCAAATGCTGGCATGGGGGCTGATCCTTTTCGTTGGCCTGATCGGTATTCTTAATATCATCAATACCGTTTACACAAATATTCACACCAGAGTAACAGAAATCGGTATGCAGCGGGCCATTGGAATGAGCTCCGGTAGCCTTTATAAAACTTTTCTTTGGGAAGGTGCATATTACGGAGTCATTGCCTCTGTGATCGGAAGCGTACTGGGATATGTTTGTACGATCTTCATTGAGGCGGCCACGAGCGACACTATCCAGCTTGTTGCAATCCCTGTCATGCCCATTCTTGAAGCAACCCTCTTGGCAGTAGGAGCTTGCTTGCTGGCAACAGCAATTCCACTACGGAAAATTTCAAAAATGAGTATTGTGGATTCGATTGAAACGGTTGAGTAGAATACTATTTTTTGAAATATCCGAAAATTGTAACATTTCGCGGACATTTGGGTTTTACAATGATCTTATCAACAAAAGTGAGGAGGCGACGCAATGGAAATGACCCCGACCTTGATTTTGAATCTGGCGCTGCTGATCGTCCCGCCCGTTGCCCTTGTGCTGGTGTTCCGGCAATGGCTGACCCAGCACATCCGCTGGTCGGTTGCCTTGACTGCCCTCTGTGATGTTCTCCTGTTTTGGGATGAACTGTTCTATTATGAGAACTTTGGCCTGTTCGCTGTGCTGATTCTGGTACAGTTGGCGGCCACCGGCGCGGCAGCGTTCCGCATTTACAACAAACAAGAAAAAGGTTGAATAGAAAATAGGTATCATCAATCAAAAATATCATTGGAGGTAACTTATGGAAAAAGAAACAATGGGAACTGTAATTTCAGTTACAAAACAATGGTGGTTAAAAGTGAATCGTAAACCTGTCCGCGCTCATGCTATGGATGGCGCAGCCTTTCCGCATACTATTAAGGTCAAATATACGATAGACGGAAAAGATTACATCTGCCGAAAATGGATTGGCGCAGGAAACAAAGTTCCTGACAAGGGAACAACGATTAAAGTTACCTATTATGAAGATAAGCCATCGAAAGCAAGAATTGAGCTGTAATCATCGGAAGAATTGATGTATAGAAGTAGCAAAATTTGTGATTTGGATTTTCTATTGTCAAAATATTATTGATACTTAATACCGTGGAAAGGAGATTTTTTATGAGTAAATCTGAAAATAATCACGATAATAGTGATTTTCAAATGTTGAAGGAGGAAGTTTCCGAAAGCGAATATCAAAATGCCCAATATGAAGCTGAAAAGAAAAAGCATATGTCTTATTGGGTAATGATTATTGCGCCATTCATTATGATACTTGTAATATTTATATTTTATTATTGCTTTTATCGGTAGAATTTATTTTTCACATTATGGTAGAACTGAATCAATCTAAACATCTGCCTCCACAGCGGGGAAAAGAAAAAAACCGCTGACGGGCAGAGGATTTCGTGCGCTTTCCTGCATCACTGACGGAAACGGCGGTTTTGAGTAGATCAAGGCCGCCGTTTCTGTTTGCTTCGACGACCCCTGTACCGTGTATCTGGCATGGCGGCTTTAGGAGGAAGCCACCATGCAACGAAAACTACTTCGACAAAATCCGACAGAGATTAGCCTGTCAAAAAAAGCCGTCCCCCGGCAGCGGGGACAAGCGGCTGCGAGTATGTACTATACCATGTAGGAAAAGAACATATTGCTTTTTGTTTCGCCCAGCGGGTCTTTGACCTGCCGGGCGAATTTTGTTATTTCCTGCGGTCTGTTTCCCGGCGCAAAAAGAAATTTCAAAAAAGTGAAAAAAGGAGGCGTTTAGCGGGCAGCCAGAGAGATTCCATTCGCTCTATTGGCGGAAAGGGAGAGAACCACCACATCCCCCACAGAAAGGGGGTGAGAAGATGGAAGCGATCCCCCGCAAATACGGTGAATGGGGCCAGTTTGACCGCTACTGCAAGCTGGTTCTGTACCATGAGGCGATAGATTATCTGCGGGAAATGAAGTGCCGCCGCGACCGTGAAGTGTCGCTGGACGCTCTTTCCCCGGATGATTGGGACAAGCTCTCGACCGTAGATCGGTATTCCTGCGACAGCTTTACATTCAGTTCGCATGGCTATGACCTACATATCGACAACGAGCTTGTGGCCGAGGCGTTTGCCAGCCTGCCAAAAGACGAGCAGAGTATTTTGATTCTCCGCTTTGTTCTGGATTTGACTGACGAAGAAATTGGCCGCCTGATGGGAATGTCCCGCAGCGCAGTACAGCGCCACAGGACAAGCACCCTGAAAGACCTGCGTATAAAATTGATGGCGTTCATGCCGGAGGGAGGTTAAACGCGGATGAAGCAATCCAGTTACAAGGGCAAAAGCCCTCTGCCTGATTTTGTGATCGACGCGGCCTGCGCCGGTAACGCCGAAGCCGTGGAGCGTGTCTTGCAGCATTATGACGGCTATATCAATAAGCTGTGTACCCGGACGCTCTATGACGGCAGCGGCCAGCCTCATATCTGCATTGACGAGTATATGAAGCGCCGATTGCAAATCAAGCTGATCCATTCCATCGTTAGTCCCATTGGCGACTGACGGTTAAGGCCCCGGCCATAGACAGGCGGCTTTCCCTTTCCCCGCCTGCCTGTTTCCCGGCGGCCCCCTTGCTCCTTGACAAATACGCCCGCAGGACAATGGCGGCGCGTCATAGGGCAGACGGATACATTCTGTCTGTGCCGAGCCGGGCGGCAGGTGCGCCAAGAGGCTTTCCCTCATTGGGATAAGCGGAGCGATTTTACCGGGCCGTAAAGCAGGTGTGGCAGCCTGCGGGCGACGACGCGCAGGCAGGACAATGATACGCCCTTGTCGTCGTAGTCCGAGCGTTTGAAGCGTCGCAGGCAACGAGCATGGCCGCGTGAGAACCACGCGGGGGTGAGATTCCCGTGGAGCTGTGCCAGCAGCCGTCCGTTATTTTCTGCCCACTTTCACAAAAAACAACCTTTGTTTTGAAAAGAAAGGGGGCCATGTTATGAGTAATAACGATGTGCCTATTTGGGAAAAATACACGCTCACCATTGAGGAAGCGTCCAAATATTTTCGGATCGGGGAAAACAAACTGCGTCGGCTTGCCGAGGAAACCCCCACCGCTGGCTGGGTGATCTTAAACGGCAACCGCATCCAGATCAAGCGGAAGCAGTTTGAAAAAATCATTGATTCCCTTGACACAATATAGTGAAAAAGGGCCTTGCGCGTGTTATAATAGGTTATAAGCGTGTCAAGGCTCTTTCCGTCATGGAAAGGAGCATGACGAAATGCCAAGAAAAGAACGAGATGAAAAAAGACGGGACAACAAAGGCCGCCTTTTGAAGTCTGGAGAGAGCCAGCGATCAGATGGAAGATACGCTTACAAATACATTGACACCTTTGGAGAACCCCAGTTTGTTTACTCATGGAAGTTAGTACCTACCGACAAAGTACCTGCCGGGAAACGGCCCTGTCTTTCCCTGCGCGAGAAGATCAGGCAGATACAGAAAGACCTTGACGACGGGATAGACACCATCGGCAAGAAAATGACCGTGTGCCAGCTTTATGAAAAGTACACCCGGCAGCGCGGGAATGTGCGGAAAGGAACCCAAAAGAGCCGCCAGCAGTTGATGAAACTTCTGTCCGAAGATAAGCTGGGCGCGGCCAGCATTGACAGCGTGAAGCTGTCCGACGCGAAAGAATGGGCCTTGCGTATGCAGGAAAAGGGCGTTGCCTACAATACCATCTGCAACAGCAAGCGTTCCTTAAAAGCCATCTTTTATATGGCCGTACAGGACGATTGCCTCCGCAAGAATCCCTTTGACTTCCAGATCAATGAGGTTATCAACGACGATACCGTACCAAAGGTGCCGCTTACCCCTACACAGGAAAACGAGCTTTTGGACTTCATGCAGAACGATCCCGTCTATGCCAAGTATTATGACGAGGTGGTGATCCTGCTGGAAACCGGGCTTCGTATTTCCGAACTCTGCGGCCTGACGCCCGCTGACCTGAATTTTGAAAAGCGCTTTGTGAATGTAGACCACCAGCTTTTGAGAAGCACCGAGGACGGCTACTATATCGAAGCGCCAAAAACAGAAAGTGGATTCCGTCAAGTGCCTATGAGCGCAGCCGCCTATGAAGCGTTTGAGCGCGTGTTGAAGAAGCGCAGGGACGGCAGGTGCATTGAGGTTGATGGTTATAAGGACTTCCTGTTCCTGAACCGGGACGGTCTGCCCAAAACCGCCGTCAACTATGACGCCATGTTCAAGTGCCTTGCCAAGAAGTACAACAAGTGCCACAAGGAGCCGCTGCCCGATGTGATGACGCCGCACACCATGCGGCATACATTCTGTACCAGAATGGCAAACGCGGGCATGAACCCCAAGGCATTGCAGTACATCATGGGACACGCCAACATTGTAATGACGCTGAACTATTACGCCCACGCTACTTTCCATTCCGCACAGGAGGAAATGGAACGGCTGCAAGCCAAGGCAAAAACCACCGCAGAGGCCAAGCCGGAAGCTGCGGCGGAAAGCGCCGAGGAAACCAAGGCGGCATAAGTAGTACGCAGAATTTACTACTGCTTTTACTACTTTTGAGAGTGAAAACATGAGGGGTAATAAAAAGATTTGTGAGGTTCTTCCGATATGAAAAGTGCCGGAAAAGCCCGAAGTAACGGGCTATACCGGCATATAAGAACATCTAAAGAGATAATTAGAAATCTATTAAATGATTCCTTTAATTAATCAAACGAATTACTACACATATTTTATTTGAAACCTCAATTTATACAAAGGTTATTTTGCGTAAAATTTTGCAAAAAATTTCGGCATTTCTTCAGCCGATACAGCAATAGGATCATTATTAGCACCTATACGTGTATAATACGCCTTGTCATACATTACTGCACCATCATCAGAAATAAGTTTTAAAATAATGACTGATTTATTATAATAATTAACCATTCTAATCTTGCTCCCTAATTGTCTACGGTAATGTTCTGTAATGGGTTCATTTTGCAATTTATTTTTTATCATTGCAAAATATTTATCATAATTTCCTCCGTAATACCTTTTCACCTCTCCGTCAATACCAGTTACATAAAACGTTCCTACTCTTACATATTCTTCTCCATATTTATCTTTTATTTTCTCTGCATCTTCAAACTTATCGGCAACTCCAATAATAACATATCCAACCGCTTTATTATCTGTATTCGCCATTGCTGTTAATGTTTTAAAAACTTTACTTATAAGACCATCATTCAAGACCCCTTTTCTTAAATCATATAACCCCTGTTTAAAATCATATTGACTATTTTCTGTTTTAGATTGCTTTAATAAAGTTTCCAATTCTGTTGTATAAGAATAGTACATTGGATCATCCGTACATCTATCCACAAGGCAAGACTCCAAAACCGATGAAGTAGCTTGTATTAATTCATTTTTTTCTTTACTTGCCCACCAACCACCGCCACCAGCTATATTCATTGTTCTACTACTAATATTTAATAATTTATCATATACTAAATCGTAATCTTCTATCTTCTTTTCCTCTTTAATAAGCAACTTATACAAAGATAAAAATAGTAACTGAAAATATCTAGGACCTCTATAAAGTCTGGGACCCACCATCTGTCCAATAATGGTTTTATTTCTATTATAGAAAATTCTCTTTATTTCATCAAATACATATAAAAATTGACTCTCTAATACTTCTGGCGTAATAGCAGAAATAGCCTCTTCAATTTTTTTGCTTCTTGTTTCCGAATCCGAAGTTTTAAATCCATAATACTCGTCTAATACACTCACATTTGAAGGTGGAATAGGAGATAGTACCATGGCGGCAAGAATGTCTGCAATCTGTTCTTCATCTAGGGACATCCTCAAATCTTCTTTGTTCATTATATTTTCTCTAACCCAGAAAACCGTATCAGGATCAATTCCCTCTGAGTCCTTACTTATACTGATTTTTTTCATTTGCGATAATAACAATATATCTTCATGTGATACATCCCCTCTAATCTTTGTCGAAATATCCCTTACAAGTTCTGCAAAATTACTTGTGGCACCAGCTTGCCTGATTTCCTGCCTGGACAAATGTTGTCCATTAGAATTAATTCTTCTAAAAACTTCATCTATAATATCAGGATCTTTTTCCTCATATATAGAGAATGGCAATTCATAGCTTACTATTTTAACACATATAGTTCTATCTAATATTGGAAATTTCTGCTGTACAAAGCCTTTATCTAATAAATCCTTTGTAAGTGCAGTTGAAGCCAAATCAAAAAACTCCCCATTTCCGAGAGCATAACTGTTCTCAATAAAACTAAAGACAGCATTTAATCTTTGCAAGCCATCTATGATTTCAAATCTTTCAAAATCCTTATAATCATTTTTGGCAAATAGAAATAACGGTACGGGATATCCGTTCGCCAAGGAATCAATAAAAGCTCTTTTCTCCTCAACATCCCAAACAAGTTTTCTTTGATATCTTCTATTTACTAAAAATAGTTCACTACGGTAATCTTCATAAGCTCTTTCTACTACTTTCCCATTAATAATTGGTTGTTTTGCCATATTGATCCTCCTCATATTATTATAGTCTCTCGGAATCTCTAAGCCAGTAAAATCAAGGCTTTCAGATTCTCT
>NZ_QVLV01000027.1:0-74120 GCF_003435485.1 Eisenbergiella massiliensis | reverse complement strand
GATTTGGTGTACATTGCCAAGCAGCTGGAAAAATATACGCGGGATGAGACCATATATTCTTCCACGCTGGTGAAAATTCCGGTGCCACGGTTCGTGGTATTTTACAATGGCACAGACGGGCAGCCGGAAAGGCAGATCCTACGGCTGTCGGATGCTTTTGAAAAAGAGACGGCAGAACCGGAGCTGGAACTGAAGGTGCTCATGCTGAATATCAATTTCGGACACAATAAAGAGCTGATGGAGAAATGCCGGACATTGAGGGAATACAGCCAGTATGTGGACCGGGTCAGAAAATATGCAAAGAGAATGCAGATTGAGGAAGCGGTTGAACGGGCAGTGACGGAATGTATCAGGGAAGGGATTCTGGCAGATTTCCTGTCGTCACAGAGAGCGGAGGTGATAGCAGTGTCAATCTTTGAGTATAATGAAGAAGAGGAAATGAGAAAAATCCGTGCAAGCGAGTATAAGAACGGAAAAGAAGAGGGAATTATAGAAACCTGTAAAGATTTAGGTCTGAGCTTTGAGCAGACTGTTGAAAAACTGAAACTTCGGTTTAATATCAGCGAACAGGAGGCCCGTGAAAAGGTACGGTACCTTTGGGACTCCAAATAAAATTTCAGGGCAGAACCGAGTTCCCCCGGTTCTGCCCTGCTTTTATACCATTATGTATTCCCACGCTTTTCTGCCGCTTATTTCCCGGCCAGCTTCAAAGCCAGGCAGTTCGTATATTCCGTAGGCAGCTTCTCCGGAAGCTTTACGGTCAGCACGCCGAAGCTCTGCACAAACTCCACTTCTCCGGCTCCCAGCAGCCGTACGCTCTCAACTTTTTCCTCCGGACATAAGGATTTGATGACCGCCGCCCTGTTATCCGGCGCCTGCATCATGAAGGCATACACCGTATCGTCCTTCCTGGTAAAACGGAAATCTGAAGAATTCCACTCCGCTCTTTCCTCACGGAAACCGTCAATCACCACGCGAGTGTCTCCTTCGCCAAATACGCGGAAAGGTCTTGTTCCATACACACCCTCTGCACATACTGCGAACCATTTTGCCAGCTCCTCCAGAACGAAACGCGCCTCCTCGTCGATGGCTCCGTCCGGACGCTGAAGAATATTCAAAAGCATAACGCCGTTCTTTGAAATGATATCCACAAGCATTTCAATAATCTGCGCAGGCCTTTTATAGACCTGTTTTGCATCATAGAACCAGTTTCCGATACAGGTATCCGTCTGCCACGGGTAAGGCTGTACACCGGGCAGCTGGCTCTTCTCAATATCCAGCGTTCCCACACGGTATACGTCGGGCGTTCTGTTTTTCTGGGTGTATATTGCCTGGTTTTCACCATTCCTTGCGATGGAGTCATTATACAGATATGCCACTGCTTCCAGTCCCGGAGCATAGCCCTCTTCTTCGAAAGGCAGGCCGCTGTCCGAGTAAAGAAGCGCGGGATGGAATTTATCCACCAGTTCTTTCATGGTATCCAGCCAGTATTTCTGGAATTTCCGGTTCCCGGTCAGCCACTGGGCCATTTCTCCTGTATTCCCGGGCTGGATATGTTCCTGGTTTGCATGGTAAAAATCCTGATACTCCGGATCGTTACCGTCATAAGGAACTCCTTTATAAGGGCCGTAGCTGTCAGAGCATTTATTTACATACCACCAGGAAAAGGAAGCCCCCAGATGCTCCGTCAGTCCAAAGGGCATCTGATATTTATCAGCCGCCGCCTTCCACAGGGAGCAGATATCCTTTCCCGGCCCAATATTGACAGAATTAAAGCGATTAACCTGTGATTCATAATTGAAAAAATTATCATGGTGCATGGCCTGGGCCACAAAATACCTGGCACCCGCCCGGTGATACAGCTCCATCAGGCCCTCCGGATCAAAGTTCTCCGCTTTCCAGAGTTTACAGATATCCTTGTATCCGAATTTGGACGGATGTCCGTAATGTCTGACATGATAATTATACTGCGGGCTCCCCTGGATATACATGTTTCTTGCATACCAGTCACCGCACATCGGCACGCTCTGCGGCCCCCAATGACTCCAGATACCGAATTTGGCATCCTGAAACCATTTCGGACATTCATGCGCCCTCAACGACTCAAATGTGGGCTGAAAATTTTCTGACATAGTTAATCCTCCTCCTTGTTTTGCGGAGCAAAATGCAATTTCTTTAGAAATTTGCCCTCTGACGAGCAGAGGATTTTCCTCCTTGTTTTTCAGAGGTATCTGTTTCGGAAAAGCCCTTTTCCCCTCCGAACCCCTCTCCCTCTGTATGTCTGTAATTATACCGTTGTGCGCTATAATTTATTAGACAGGAAGATGACTATTTCAGTTACAAAATGTCGCAGTGCCGCAGTTTTTTGGCAGCATGCCGCACACATCCATCCTCCGAATCCCCTTTGCGGTTTTTCTTCGGATTTTGCCCTAAACCACTTTCCGGATCTCTTTGCAAAGTATCCTGGCTGCCGCAGGATTATTCATGATATACAGGCGGAGTTCTATGCTGTTTCTCCTGCTGTGCTGCTGTTTTCCAGTGTTTTTCCGGCGGACGCTTTCGCTCCTGTCCCCTTTGTAAAAAGAAGGGCTACCGGAATCGCCGCAAAAGCGCCTGACAGCTTGGCGGCGAGCAGGGCCGGCAGCATTCCCGGCGCTTCGCTCACCGTAAAACCCAAATGGGCCGCCAGCATGGAGGCGGCGCTCACCAGGAAGGCCACATTGACTACCTTTCCTCTTTTATCCATATGTTTCAGCATCGTGATCGCCGGTATGGCGCTGACTATACCTACCAGAAAACCCGCCACGCTGATGCTGTTCATGCCGCATTTTTTACCCAGCCACAGAAGCGGCTGCTTCAGCAGCCTGGTCAAAAGCTCCGCCATGGGAAGGCTTCCCAGCATTACGATGCCGATGGAAGCAACGACGGCCAGGGCATCCTCCAGAGGGGCCATGCCAGGTATGATGACAAGGCCCGTAAGGGAGGTCACCGCCGCAATCACCAGACCAAGGGTAATAAGAATCTGAATCCCTGAGGCAAATATGGTGAAGCCCTTTATCATGGCGGCGGGCGCTTTTTTCAGTCCCAGCAGAAGGAGCAGGGAAAACACGAGCACAGGCAGGTTCTGATGGACAATCTCCAACAATGACAGGCCGCACACAAGGCCTCCCGCAACAAGGGAGACGGGCATGACCATCAGTCCGATCATGATTCCCTGCGCAAACAGCGGTTTGTCCTCTTTTTCCACAATTCCCATCCCCACCGGTATGGTAAACACAACGGTACAGCCAAAAACAGCGGCGATAACAATCCCCGCATACTGCCCCATCAGTGGATTTTGGGCCAAACTGCAGGCCAGCTGATAGCCGCCCATATCAATTGCCAGCAGGCCGCCAAACATAGCCGGGTCAACGCCCAGCAGGCCGAAGGCCGGTATGATGAGCCTGCCAAGCGTCTTCGCCAATACAGGCGCCAAGCAGATCATACCGGCCATGGAAAGGGCCGTCGGCCCCAAAAAGAAAAAACCTTCCTCAAATTTCTTTCCGTAGCCCTTCGGGCTTCCGAAAATCCTGTCAATACCACCGAGCACCACGCCCGCCGCCATGATCCACAGGATTACCTGGTTCATTGTGTTTCCTCCTCACTATGTACCTGTAATATACGCAACTGTCCTTCCCCTTACGATTGCATAAAGGCTTCAATTTCCTCTACCGTTTTCGGAATATCGGCGGTAAGGACTTCGCAGCCGTCCTCCGTTACCAGGAGCGTATCTTCGATTCTGATGCCAATGCCCTCTTCCGGAAAATAGAGCCCGGGTTCCAGGGTAAACATCATATTCTTCTGCAGCAGGTTTTCCGGATCCTCCCCTACATCATGGGTATACAGACCGATAAAATGCCCTGAGCCATGCAGATAATATTTTTCTATTTCCTCCGGTGCCGACAGGATGCCTGCCTTCACCAGTTCGTCAGCCATCACCCTTTTGCTGATCAGCTGCAGTTCATCCTTGCGCTGTCCCGGCTTTGCCGCTTCCAATGCCGCTGTCAGTCCGGCAAGCACTATCTCATACAGCAGCCTCTGCCTCGGCGTAAATTTTCCATTGGCAGGAAAGGTACGGGAGACATCCGCACAGTAATATTCCCAGCTTGCCCCCAGATCCACCAGCACCAGATCCCCTTCCTTTATCTTGTCCCTGTTGGCAGAATAATGCAGGATACAGGCGTTTTTTCCCGTGGCGGCCACTGTGGCAAACGCATGGCCGCAGCCCCGGCTTTTTACGATAAAATCAAAATAGGCCTCCATCTGCCCTTCCGTCATCTCCGGACGGGTATGCGCCATCATATACCGGACCGCCTCCACAGTCGTCCTGCAGGCAATCCGGTGGGCGGCTATCTCTTCCGGCTGCTTCACCCTGCGCATCCGGGCAAACCAGGGCGCGGCGTTCTCAACAGCCAGCCTGGGCCAGTCCTTTTTCAGACGGTCCGCTGTCTGCCGGACAGGCTCCGCCATGTCCTGCCACGTCCCCTCTTCCTGATCAAACAAAAGGGTGCCCACACCGCCGCAGGAGATCAGCTCCGCCAGTCTTCCAGAAAGCTCATCCAGGAAACAAACCTCAGCAATCCCGTATTTCTGCCCGGCTTCCGCTTTCCCCGGCCGGGGGCCCTCATAGCGTTCCAAACGGGGATCAGGCCGGCGGATAAAAAGGACTTCTTTTCCCGCCCCCTTTTGCCTGTATGCCAGATAAACGGTATCTGGCTCTTCACAGCCTGTAAGATAAAAGAAGTTCCGGTTGACACTGAAGGGATATTCTTCGTCCCCCGCCATCATTTTGGTGCTGCCGGCGAAAAAAATCCCCGCCTGCCCGTCTTTTAAAAATTCCAGAAATTTTTCCCTCCTGGAAATATGAAACTGTCTGTCAAGCATCTTGCTCCTCCTCATCTCTCACCGGCCGCCGTTTTCCCCGGATTTTCCTCCGGCCTTCCCCGTTTTTCCGGAACCGCCTCGTGTCCTTATCGGCCGGAACAGCCCGCCGTCAGGCCTCTTTTCATGGTATCCTCTATCTCCTCCACCGTGCGCGGCGTTATCACGGAAAGATTCTCGCAGCCCTCCTCCGTTACCAGGCAGTTATCCTCCAGCCGGAAGCCGATTCCCCACTCCTCGTGGTAAATGCCGATATCCACGCAGAACACCATGCCCGACGCTATGCTTCCTATGGAAAAATCCACCACATCATGTACGTCATAGCCCACGTGATGGGCGCCTCCGTGCCACATGAAGGTGCCGATATCCTCCGTCCGCTTCAGCACGCCGGCTTCCTTCAGCATTTCCGCATTGTAGGCCCTGGCTGTTTTATCCACGTCCGCCATTTTCATCCCCGGCCGGATTATTTCAAACATATGGTTGGAGGTTTTCAGCGCGCATTCATAGAGCAGCTTCTGTTTTTCCGTGAACCTGCCATTGCAGGGCCATCCACGGGACACATCATTCATCAGCCCGTCGTGCCAGGCGCCCACATCATTCAATATCATATCTCCGTCCCGGGCCTGTCCTTTATATTGATAATAATGGATACAGAAATTATTTTTCCCGGCAGAAATAATGGAAGGGAAGGCCGGCCCCTGCGGCCCGTGCTGTCCCAGCGCGTAGTCGAATTCCGCTTTGTACTGGTATTCATACATTCCGGGGCGGGAAGCCTTCATCATGGCAACGATTCCGTCCCTTGTAATCTTCTCCGCTTCCCGCATGGCCTCTATTTCACAGGCCTGCTTTATCGTCCTTAAGCTGCGGATAAGGACGTTCGCATTTTCAATCCGTAAATAAGGATATTCCAATTTTGCTTTTTTTGCAAGCAAATGTGCAGGGCAATCCCTGTCGTCTGGCGACACCCTGTACAGATCAAGGTACAGATGTTTATAATTGCCGCTCACAGCCCATGCGTGCAGCTGCTGTCCAAACACGCCGTTCTCCCGTCCAGCGCTCCTGCATGGGATCCGGCGGCAGAATATAAACACACTCCTCCACCGCGCCTGCGCCGTCTTTTCTGGCCGCAAGAATGAATTCCCTGCTGTCCAGCCCCGTTAAATACAGGAAATTCCTGTCCGTGTAAAAGGGATAATATTCATCGTTCGTTTTTCTGACCTCTGTCCCGGAAAAAAGAAGCAGAATTGAATTTTCCTTCATTTTTCCATAAAGCCGTTCCCTGTTGCCGCTGTGAAATGTTTTATCCATATTTTCCTCCCATCTGCGGGAGCACCAGCTCATTATACAGCCCTGTTTAGGGCGGACCAACCGTCCAGCTCCTCCGGAACCTGGTACATGGCAAAGGCTGTCCGGTAGACTCTGTATAAATAGGTTTTGCCGGAAAGCCTGGTGGTTATTTCAGGGTACAGCCGTGCCGTCTCATACATGCTTACTTCGGGAACCGGGGGAGTCCCGCTTCACATGTGGAGGCTTCCCCCGCTTCTGTTTTCCTCTTTCATCACTCTCAGTCTTTTATTTTCTCACCATTCAGCAAAATGTCCAGCCTACCGTCTCCGGGAAGCTGCTTTTTGATCCATTCCCTGATCATGTCCTCCGAAAACTCCCCTTCTCCGAAAATTGCCGAATCCGGCTTCATAACTATTTCCGTTCCCCGTTCATGCGTCTGGATGTGTATGGAAAGCTCATGCTGTGCAATCCCCCTCACATAATCCTGCCGGAAGCTTCTGCCGTCCCGGTATACCATAACCTGCAGGCTTTCACACAGGGAATTCACCGTCTGCATCCCTGCCTGGACCAAATCCCCCATCTGGCTGTACTCTGCATTGGTAACCGGTTTTCCCGCCAGTATCTTATTCAGCACCATTCTGTCGGCCTGAATATCCTCCGAAAGGGGAAGGCCTCTTCCATTATCTCTGATCCGTACTCTCCCATCCGGCAGCAGCATTATTTCCACTCTGGTGCAGAAACCCTCTGCCGCTTCCTCCAGTGATTGCCTCACAGTCTCAAATATAAGCTGATGCCTTCCATACCGCAAATCCTCCCGTTTTGACTCAGTCATTAAATACCTCCTTTTTTCCGTCGGCACAGCAAATCCCGGAACAGTATAGGAAACCAGGTATTTCCTCACCGTACTAGGCGTTGAGCCGAAAAGCCGCGTAAAAGCTCGTGTGAATCCTTCATGTGAGTCAAACGCATACAGCATGGCAACCTCAAGCACCTTCCGGCCTTCCAGCAGAGAGACTGCCGCATACTGCAGCTTACGAATCCGTATATAGCCCGTGACAGGCATTCCCATCTCTTCCGCAAAGATACGGCTGAAGTAAAAAGGACTGTACCCGGCAATTTCCGCCAGGCTGCACAGAGCGATTTTCTCGTGGATATGGCAGTCCACATAGGCCAATATTTTTTCCCATTCAGCTTGATCCATTTTGTTCACCTCACACTTTTATGCTATCATTAATGACGGGAACGTTCTTGACTTCATATATCGTATTTATGTCGGTGTGCCTCCGGCATTAATCATGGTATAATGAGGCGGATGTAACATCCGGTTAGCCCCGCCGCATACAACAGGCCATCATACTTGAATTGTCTTGAAAACACAGGGGGGACCGTTTGGCCGTTGCACGCGGGAATCAGGCCGTTTCAAGTTTATGCGAAATGAGGAGACAGAAATTATGATCATCAAGACTGCACAAATTACTGATTTACCAGGAATAATGGCGGTATATGCACAGGCCAGAAAATACATGGCGGAAAACGGGAATGCCGCGCAATGGGGCGCAGCCTATCCGTCGGAGGAGCTTGTAAAAGAGGATATCCGTCTGGGGCAATGCTTTGTTGGCACGGACGACAAGAAGAAAATCCACTTTGTTTTCGCTTTAATTATCGGAGAGGATCCCACTTATCTTCGGATTGAACAGGGCGCATGGCTCAATAACTCACCTTATGGGACAATCCACAGGCTGGGCAGCGACGGTACGCACAAGGGCTGCTTTGCGGAATGCCTGACCTTCTGCCTGAACCGTATTCCCAATCTCCGTGCGGATACGCACCGGAATAATCTGACCATGCAGCATTTGCTGGAAAAATACGGTTTCCGCAGATGCGGGATTATTTATGTAAAGGATGGGAGCGAACGTCTTGCCTATCAAAGGGAGCCAGGAATTCCCTTTTCGTGACGGAAAAACAGCTTTTCATAGTATCACGGATTATAATGAATATGCGCTTGCTCTCATAGATCTCAAGCTGCCGGACATGAACGGCATGGAAATTATCAAAGCCATCCGGAAAGTCAGTACCATCCCAATTATCATAATCACTGCAAAAGATAACGATACCGACAAATCACTGGGATTAAACCTGGGAGCTGATGACTATGTTGTAAAGCCCTTCTCTCTTATCGAGCTTGCCGCCAGAATTAAAGCCAACATCAGGCGGGCCAGAACCTACCAGCCTTTACCGTGTGATATGGCTGTTAAAATTAA
Organism: Eisenbergiella massiliensis; assembly: GCF_003435485.1. Taxonomy (NCBI): domain Bacteria; kingdom Bacillati; phylum Bacillota; class Clostridia; order Lachnospirales; family Lachnospiraceae; genus Eisenbergiella; species Eisenbergiella massiliensis. The sequence goes on along the minus strand of NZ_QVLV01000027.1, from coordinate 65,652 downwards.
GGATTTGGAGATAGACCCGGTAAGCCATACCGTCAGGCGTCAGGGGATTCCCATTGATTTTACGCCAACGGAATTTGAACTATTACATTTACTGGGAACCCATCCGGGACAGGCATTTTCAAAAGAACGTCTATACGAACTCATTTGGAAGGAACCTTATTTCGGAAATGAAAATGTATTGAATACCCATATCAACCGACTGCGTTTAAAGCTGAAAAGAAGCCCGGACGATACTGCAACCTATATTAAAACCTTATGGGGAATAGGCTACAAAATGGAGGATAACTAAATGTGGATTTGTTTTGCCATGTGTTCGGCCATATTGATATATGCGGATTGTATCTGCCATGCACAATTCCCCTCCCCGCCCAATACAATATAGAAACAGGAAAAATACAGGAGCAGGCTATGGCGATCACTTCTCTGGACATTCTCAACCTGTCCCATTCCCTGAAGGATGTATGTGAGGTAAACTGCAAAACCCCGGAATGTCTTTCGCAGACCCTGCAGGTTCTGCTGGAATACAACCTGATCCAGGCCAACCTGGAATTCAGCCGGCAGTTTGGCTGCCCCAATGCACCGCAGGCCGCCCCATCCCCCGCTGCCCGGCAGGAGCTTCGCAGGGAAAGAAGCGTTGCGGAATTTACAGTCTTTGACTAAACTATATCAGTAAATCCCACGGATTCCCAGATCCGAATCCAGTGTGTTCATATTATAAAGAATCAGTACATCCGTAATGCCCGGGTGCTCTTTGATAAAGGCGGACGGACCCTGCTTGTAATACCTGGTATCAAACACATAGATTTTTTTATAATGATGGGCCAGAAACGGCACCATGGAATTGGCATAGCTGTCCTTGATCAGCGCCAGCTCCCGGTCAGAGCCCGCCGTTTCATTGGTGATTTCAATCAAACTGTGCAAATTATCCAGGAACAGGGAATATTTATCCTTTTTCTCCGTATATTCCAGATTATAAAGGCTGTCCGTCACCTCCCCGGTATCCAGATAGGATACCGTCAGGCGGTCTGCGGGATTGGTGTAAATGGTTATAGAATCCCCTTTCCGGCTATAGTCTCCTGTTTTCGAATAAATCGTACCGCGGAAGTCCTCCGTAACCGTTTCCGCGGCCATTTCCATAAGCGGAACTGCCTCAAAGCCCATATTTTCACAGAAAACCCGGTAACCTTCGTAGGCGCCGCGCGTAGTCCAGTGGTGATCCGTCCTGTAATACAGAGGCTCCCCATTTTTTTGTTCCAGCAGCGCCTGGCTGCAATCGATGGGGACAATACCGGCAGCCCGGTATACAGCTTCCGCAGTTTCCATCTGATTTTTTGTCTGCACATGGGCCGGCAGCCTGTCCTCATACACATAAACGGCGGTGGGGACCAGCATGAGACGAAGCCTGGGTTCCTGTCCCTCCGTTTCCTGCGTATCCGCTTCCTGTCCCTCCAGCTCCTGTGCAAAGCTCTTCAAAATCCCTGCAATCCGCTCCGTATTCTCCGCACTTTTATACGCTTCAATCAGATAGCCGTCCCCAGCGATATAAACGCCGTTGATTTCCTTTCTTCCCAGCGCTGTCTCCGCCTTTGTCTTCAGCCCGATGAAAAAATCCCGGAAAAGAAAATGATCCGAAGCATAGTCGGACAGCCCCTGCATATAGGCGCCGCTCTTTATATCCTCCCAGCCAGGGGATGGCAGTTTTGCCAGATACCTGTTCTCATTCTCGGAAAAATCCTGCTTATTGGCTGCAAAAAATCCAATGGCCAGTGCCAGTATCATCCCTGCCAGCAGTCCCGCTGTCACACGTCTGATTCTTTGTGCATTTGTCATATTCTTTCGCTTCCGCCTTTCCTGATGTCAAAATCTGAAGTATAAAAACGGATTATAGGTATCATTTACCAAAAAAGCCGTTGTAAGCAGGAACAGCATGATATAGCCCGCCGCAGTCACAAGTCCGGCAGCTGTTTTCGGCCCGTTTCCCGCTGCCTCCAGCTTCTTTTTTGCCCAGGGGTATACCGGGAAGGCCAGGATGACAGCCGCCAGGAGCACAACGCCATAATTGGTCAGATACCAGAGGAATTCCTCTCCCCACCAGGCATTTCCGGCACATGCCGCCATGGAGCACAGATATCTTCCCAGCGCCCCGCAATCGTCAAACACAAAAATAACAAAGCCTGTCACAACGATCAGCAATGTATAGCCATGCTGTATTACTGCGGGCAGCCTTTCCAGTTTTTTGCCCCATACATATTTTTCCAGAGCAAGCAGAACACCGTAATACAGCCCCCACAGGACAAAGTTCCAGGCTGCGCCATGCCACAGCCCTGTCAGGAACCATACAATAAGCATATTCCGCAGGTGCTTTGCCGTGCTCACCCGGTTGCCGCCAAGAGGAATGTATACATAATCCCGGAACCAGGTGGAAAGCGATATATGCCAGCGTCTCCAGAAATCCGTTACGGACACCGCATACAGGGGATACCTGAAGTTCTCCGGGAAATGGAAACCCAGCATCCACCCCATGCCGATAGCCATGTCACTGTAGGCGCTGAAATCAAAATACAGCTGCAGTGTAAAAGCCGCCGCACCCAGCCAGGCTGTGGCCGCCGATGCCTGTCCCGTTTCCAGCAGCCGTATTTCTTCCCACAGCGCTCCTGCCTGATTGGCGATCAGCACTTTTTTGAACAGGCCCTGCAGGAAACGGTAAAAGCCGTCCGTCACCTCCGAACGCCTTATTTTTCTGCTGTGCAGCTCCTGATTCACCGTTGAAAAACGGACAATAGGCCCGGCTACCAGTTGTGGGAACATGGACACATAGGTAAGATAGGTCAGATAATTTTTCTCCACCGGCACCTTCCGCCGGTACAGATCAATGCTGTAGCTCATGGTCTGAAAGGTGAAAAAACTGATGCCTACAGGAAGTCCCAGGCCAAGAGGCCGGAGCCCTGTGTGGAAAAGGCCGTTTACCGTATCGATAAGGAAATCCGCATACTTAAAAAATCCCAGCACGGAAAGATTGATTATTACAGAACAGCAGAGGAACAACCGCCGCCGTCCCTCTGTGGATCCAAACCGTGTCATGAGCCTTCCATTCGTGTAATCCACTGTTGAAGCGAACAGCATCAGGAGGATATAAACAGGCTCTCCCCAGGCGTAAAAAACCAGGCTGAAAAGAAGGAGGACTCCATTCTTCCAGGAATAAGGCACCGCATAATAAAGAAGGAGGCATAACGGCATGAAGAAAAACAAAAAGGGAATGCTGCTGAAAACCATCGCCGTTTCCGTCCTTTCTAAAGCTGTGCTTCAATGATTTTTTCAATGGCGTCCGCCTGTTCTGAAATAACCAGATACACATAGCTGCCTTCTGTTTTTACGGCGCTTTTTTTCACAATATCATACTGCCCGGGCAGATAATTTTCCATTTCTCCGCTCTTTTCCTCAATTACAAGCTGCAGCGCCGCGCTGATTTTATCTGCATCCGCCTTATCCTTCAATTTCATAATAACCACGGTTTCCGCGCTTGTAGCTTCCTCAGACATGGAAAATACGTACTCCTCAAGCAGGGCGGGATCGATATTGTAATAATTTTCTATGAAATTATCCTGCATGATTACAGGTGAAATAAGGGTGACCGATTCGGTCACCAAATCATAAATTTCCTGTACGGACAGCGCTTCCCCGGAGGCTGCCTCCGGCTCGCTTTCCTGTTCCTTTACATTTATATCTGTTCCGGCCGTTATGCCGCCATCCGTTATGCCGCCATTCGTTTTTCCGCCATCCGTTTTTGCTCCATCCGCCTGTCCGCAGCCGCCAAGAAGCAGCATTGCCGCCAGGAAGCATATAAATTTCCCGGTTCCCCTTTTCTCACATTTTTTTCCGGTTAACCTATTCTTTTTCATTATAAATCCTCCTGCATGCCGCCTTCGGCGTTATTTTTTTCCAGCTGTTCCTTCGCATAATCCCGAAGCACAGATACCCAGATATCATAAGCCTCCGGCCGCTGATGTGCAAAATCGTCGCTGCAGTATCCTTCCGCCAGATCGCCGTTTTCATCGGCCAGCGCATCGGCAATGTCCACATAGCCCCAGCCATTTTCCTCAGCCATCTGCTTCAGCATGGAATTGTATTCCCGGATGGTGTCGTTTTCCAGCAGCCCCGTCCCTTTTCCCTTCATGACATAGGTCATGCTCATAATATGTATTTCAGCCTCCGGATCGGTTTCCCTGATTTTTTCCACCAGCTCCTTATACTTTTCGCAGCTGCCCTCCAGGCCGTTAATATTCAGATCATTCATTCCCAGCATCAGAAATACCCGCCGGCCGCCCATCATGGAGATGGATTCCCAGACCTGGCGCTGCTTTCCCCGATACATGGGGTGGACGCTTTTCTCATTCACCTCCCAAAGCGCATTGTTGACGGAATAGCTGCCTGCCGCCAAAAACTGCAGCCGGCTCAAAAAGGAATCCTGACGCTTCATCGCATAATTCCGGAAGCCAAGCATGATGGAATCGCCCACAAATACGGAATTATCAAAATAAGCATCCGCCCTTGCCTCCGCAGCCTTCTCCTCCGGGCTCATTTTCTCTCCATTCTCTTCCCCGTTTTTCTCTTCCGATGCTTCCGAACCGGCAGCATTTTCCTCCAGAGCGGCTTCCGCCCTTCCCTGTTCTTCCTCCTCAAACGCTTCCTTCATCGTTTCTTTGTTGCGCACCATATCCACGGCGCCTGAAATAAGTGCCGGTTCATATTTTGCCATCTTGCTTTCGGCTCCGCAGCTCTCAGGCCGGCTCCCGCCTACCACAAAAAGAACTGAAAGCCATGCAAGACAAATTGTCACTATTTTTCTTTTCATCCTGTCCCTGTGCTCCCCTCGGTATTTTTCCACGCGCACGGCCGGGCTTTCCATAAAGGTATAGTCAACTTAAAAAGGCTGAAAATCAGAGATTCTCAGCCAACCATATTCCATGTGTCTGCGCGTGATTATCATTATCTGTCTTTTCCCTTCAAGCTTACACGCAGGATGCATCAAATCTCCATCAAAATTGCATCATTTTTGCATCATCCGACAAATTCCGTCATTTTTTTATTTCCGATAGGTCCGGCAGGCTTCCACGTAAGCCAGGATATTTTCCAGCGGAACCTCCGGCTCCAGGATATGGGTGGGCGCTACAAACAATCCGCCTTTTTTGCCGGCGGCATCCAGATTATCCCAGACCGCTTTTTTTACCTCCTGAGGCGTGCCGAAGGGCATTACCGTCTGCGTTCCAATGGTTCCGTGGAAGGATATCCTGTCTCCATATTTTCTGCAGATCTCTTTAAAATCCATGCATTCGCTCTGAATGGGATTGAGCACATCAATTCCCGCCTCAATGAGGTGAGGGATGAACGGCTCTACAAAACCGCAGGAATGGTAAAAAATAAGGATTTCCGGATTGATTTCCTTCACCATGTCCACCAGCTCCTTCAGGCGGGGCTTAATCCAGCTGCAATACAGCTCCTCACTCATCATAATCGTATGCTGCATCCCGATATCATCTCCGAAAAACAGGACGTCCACGCCCGCCTCCGCATAGGAACGGGCCCTGATTTTGGAGGTTTCCAGCACCTTGTCAAAAAGGAAAACCGCAGTTTCCTCCTCCGCCATCATATCGCAGAACAGATTTTCCATACCGCGGAGATACCAGGCCGTCTCCCAGATGGTGGTCTGCATATCTCCCAATGCAATCAGATCCCTCTTCTTGATTTCCTCCACCTGTTTTTTCTGATGGGAGTTATTACCATGGGCATAATCAGGAAAAGGATAGTCCAGAAAATCCTCCATATCCTCCGCATTCTCCAACGGATGGCGCATGTAAGTCATATGCATGCTGTTGGGTGATTTTTCATGGCCCACGCCCCAGGTGTCGATATCCGCGCCCTCCGCCAACGGGCGCAGGTAGAATCTGCGGTACTGCTCCACATCATGGTTAACCAGTTTTATATCCTCCACTCTCCTCCAGGGGAACTGAAAATATTCCTGGTAATCCTCCACGCCAAGCTCTTTGCGCATCCGCTCAATTAAAAACGGGCAGAGACTGAATTCCACCGGCACGCTTTCATAGCCGGTTCTCCTCAGAAGCGATAAAAAATTTTCTCTGTTTGTCATCCCTGAACCTCCTGTATACCACAGAATGGCTGCGGTATTTCATCAATCCTCATTTTTCAGATTCTTATATTCCGTCGGCGTCATTCCCGTATGCCGTCTGAATACACGGCAGAAATACTGGGGACTGTTAAAGCCGGCCAGGGCGGACGCCTCCGTGACCCCCTTATCCCAATCCCGCAGATATTCCTTGGCCTTTGCTATCCTGAGCATCGTTATGTACTGGGAACAGCCAATACCAAAACGCTCTGCAAATAATTTCCTGAGATATCTCGAACTGATTCCCAGCTCTCCCGCCAGTTCCTCCAGATTGATTTCCTCTTCCAGGCTGCCGTGTATTTTTTTAAGCGCTTCCTCCAGCTTGCCCCGGCAGCCGTCCATAAGCCGGTTTTCTTCCTCTATGCAGCCGGACAGCATGGCAAACAGCTGCAGCATGGTGAAATCAAACTGCGCTTTAGCATAGCAGTTATCCCGTATTTTTTTATATCCCCGCTGTATGCTTTCCAGCAGGCCGCATAGTTCCTCGCAGTCCTGAAATACATGACAGACGCTTTCTCCCTTAAAACAGGGAAGGCAGTCCGGTATCTGCCCGGGGAGCGCCGCCTGGTATATCAGCTGGGTTATGGCACAGGATTTGCTCACATCCACCATAAAAAGATGCTTCTTGTACGGATTTACCATTATGCAGCTTCCCCGCTTGAGGGGGATAACCTGCCCTTCCACCTCCATCATACAGCAGCCGGAATTGATGTAATTGATTTCTGTTTCAGGATGGGCATGGCTTTCAAAACGATAGTTCGCCGGAAAACGTATCCTTCGTATGGTTTTCAGCGTTATGCCGTAGGCGGGATCCGCAAAAAGTGCCAGCAGTTCTTTTTCAATATTGTTCACCGGCTAAGCTTCCTTTCTATTGCAGTGATGCAGGTTTTCCCGAACGGATACGGGAAGCCCTGCTCTTCCTGTTATCCTAAGCATACAGGAATATGGATATTTCGGCAATCTTAATTGTAAAAATACGGAACTGTGGCTATTATACGGGAGACGGGAGGACACCTGACCTGAAGATGCTGGGTTTATTGGAAATCTGCATAGATACTGTCGGTGTCCGCTGACTTTACTATAGCATAGGATGAGAAGATGTTCTTTAACGAAACGGAATGGGTATTTAGATTAATTGCAGTTTTCGGAAGTAATATTTACTAATAAAGTAAACATATTTTTAAGTATCTTATTATTTTTATCTTTCTTTTCTAACTATAGAAAAAGTATCACGATATACAAACACAACTAAAATACTTTTTCCATATATTATTTAATTCCATACATTTTCAGCAATTCACTAAAACCAATATGTATTCCAACATTCTCCAACTCTTTTTCTCTTTCGTTATATAGTTTTTTCAGTAGTAACTCAGCTCCTTCACCATAATGAAGCTGATTATGGCAGTTGCTGCATAACGATACTATGTTCTCCTCTACATCCAGGGATACCTCAAACATATCGGAATAAGACATTGGAACCAAGTGGTGCGGTTCCGTATAATTTTTATCTGAACCTTTTCGTATAAAGGTCCAGTGCAATCCATTTACTTCACATTTATACCATGCATGTGCCAAAGCGTTTATAGAAATCTGCCTATCACGTTTATATACTTTACATCCGTTATTATAAATAGCAACCTGTTTTTTTCTTGGTATTCCCTTATGCTGAAATCCTAATGTCATATTTTTGAGACTGGATTGTTTTAAATCAGAAAGCAACTCTGTTTCCTCCAATTTTTCAGCCATATTCACATTCAATTCCGGATATAAAGCAGATATCGCCGTTGCCAATTCGGGTCTCATTTTCCACTCAAAATGTCTATCCTCACGGTATCTTCCCCAAAAAAGTATCCTCCACCATCTTTTTTTACCAGTCTCGTCAATTAATGGTTCAGTTCCAGTTGCAACACATACTCTTTTTGCGAGAGCAACTATAGATGTCGTATAGGACGAGGGCGAACAGCCATCATGAATAGCCAATTCCGAACAAGTCGTCGCATGATTATCTGACAGATAAAATTTTTTCATTAATTTTATATCTGATAACCTAAAAACATTAGGATCCTTTAATAAATGCTGCCATTGCTCCGTATTAATATTTGATGGATTTGCATAGTCCTTTGGATATTTTTCGTCTCTCAATTTTTGGATATCAGAATTATCCAAACAACTCACATTATAATACTTTGTTATAATTTTCTGAATATAACGCTTCAATTCATCCGTAATTCTGCTTGGTCCTTGAATTGTTCTTAAACCATGCTCTCTTAATCTTTTTATATCTAACTCCGGTATATCATACTCTTCCAATAATAATAACTCCATATACCTTCCACAAAATTTATAGTTGCTACCATCCAATACAAAATCAGAATCATTAATTGTTGTTTTATCCAAATTTACTTTTAATGCTCTGCATTTATATTTCAGGCATTTAATAGGACTTCCCACATAAATATAAACGATATCCCCCTTATTGATATTATTGTTCTGTTTCCATTCTATTTTTTTAAATCTTGCAAAAGCACCTATTACATCATACAATCTAGGATTACACGTTATAAGCCATGCTCTGTTATCTGTTTTCATTTCTTATTTACCTCCCCATTTCCCACATACCGGCTGGGCGCACATCCCGTTATTTTACGGAACACCCTGGAAAAATAACGCACATCATAAAATCCGCACATGAGCGACACATCATTCACAGAAAGCTTCAAGGATCCTCTGCGTTCCAGAAGCTCCCTGGCAAAGGTTATCCTCAAGCCGGTCAGGTATTCTCCCGGAGTCATCCCTGTCTCGGCCCTGAATTTACGGCGGATATAATCGGTGGAATAGCCGCTGTCGGCAATCATAGCCGTAAGGTTTATTTCAGGATTCGTAAAGGATGCGATGAGACGGTTTTTAATATCCTCCGTCACTGAATCCCTGCCCGCAGAGGACAGGCGCTCTTCCAGCAGCTGCATGACAGCCCTGAAAATAAACATGGATGCGGAAGAATCTCCTTTATAATGAAGCCTTAAAAGCAGGGAGAACAGGCTTTCAAAGGTCTTCTCCGCATCGTCTGAAACCAGCACCGGTTCCGTCGGATCCATCCTGCGGCTCCGGGAAAGAGGGAACTGCTGCGTATGGATATACAGATCATAGAAGCCCTCTTCGGCATATTTGTTGTGCCGAAGCCGCGGCGGAATGCACATGAGCGTTCCCGGCTGAAAGGCATATTTTTTCCCGTTTATTTCAGCAGTACCGCTGCCCTGCGTATTGATTACCAGCTCCCAGGATTCGTGGCTGTGCACCGGGCAGGAGCGAAAAACAGCCGGTGAAGCGCCTATCGTATATGCGGACATCTCTTTTCCTCCTATATTTCTTTAGTTCAACGTTATCAGAGAAAGTCGTTTTTGTCCACCTTATTGCAGCTTTCATTCTCACTGTTTTCAGCTCCTTCATGTAAACTTGTTCTTATAATAAAAGGGGGAAAGCTTCCTTTCAAATCACTTATTCATGCAGGAGGTATACGATGAAAACTACTATGAGACAAATCGTAATGGAGGGGCCGGGGAAAAGCAGGGTGATGGAGGTGCCCGTCCCGCAGATTGGCAAAGGGGAGCTGCTGGTGCGTGTCACCCTGTCAGGCATCTGCCATTCGGAGCTGTATCCGTGGATGACTGCCAAAAAGGGCGATACGCTGGGTCATGAATCTGTCGGGATCGTTGAAAAGGTCGGAGAAGGCGTGGAAGCCTTCCGGCCCGGCGACAGAGTTACCGGGCTGGGCGGCGGAGCCTTTAAGGAATATATCGTCATGCAGGCGGAAAAAACAGTTCATGTGCCTGACTGCCTGAAGGATGAGGATGCGATTTCCGAGCCGCTGGCCTGCCTGCTTTCCGCTGCTATGAAGCTGCCCATCGAAACACTGGGCGATCCTGTCGCCGTGGTAGGCTGCGGATATATGGGACTGGGTATGATCTCCCTGTTCAGGGCCATGGGCTATGGGAAAATCACAGCTATAGACAAACGGCCGGAGGCGCTGGAAAATGCACTCCGCTTCGGAGCCACCGAAGTTTTCACTCCGGACACCATCCCCGAAGAATACATAATGACCTTTGATACCATGGGAAAGGTGGACCTGAGCCGCGACGGCGACAATGCCCCGCTTTTTGCCATGGGCTGCCCTACCGTCATGGAATTTACCGGAACGCAGGACGGACTGCAGCTGGCCGGAGATCTGGTGCGTGCGCATGGACGGCTCGGCATAGGCGGCTATCATAACGACGGCCCCAGATCCATTAATTACATGCTCTGGAATTTCAAAGCCATCACTACAATCAATTGCCACGAACGGCGCATTTCCTACGAAGCGCGCCTTTGCCAGAGATGTATTGATCTCCTTGCCGGCGGCCAGTGGAATTTCAAGGGTGTCACCAGAGTTTATGACATGGAGGAATTCGACCGGGCAAACGAAGAGATGGCGGCGCATACCAATAACTATATTAAAGGGGCGATCCGCTGCAGCACATATGGCAACGGCGGCTTTTAAAAAATACCCCCGGATAGGTTTTCCAGGCGCCGCGGCCCGGCGCACAAGGCAGCCAGACAGCACTCTGGCTGTCTTACTGTGCGAAAAAGCTTCTGTTCGGAGAATATTCCTTCTCCAGTATCCTGCACATTTCCTCCGGGCTTTCCGCGCAGCCCCTGGAGATCCAGAGCTTTATCATCGCCTTCAGCCCCTCACAGAAAAAGGTCTGATGGTAATAAAGCTCCTCCTTCGTCGCAAAATCAAATTCCCGGATCAGCCGCTTCAGGTTATCCTCCATTACGGTTGGCAGCGCCTGAAAGGCCAGGCTCTGCCGGCTGTAGCTTTCCAGATAGCTGCGGAAAAAATCCTTATTCTCACGGATAAACTCAAACAGCTGCAAAAAACCGCCCGGCAGCCAGACCTTCTCATCTATGATAAAAAAATCCAGAAGCTGTGTATACATTTCTCCTACAATACTGCGCATCAAAGCATAAATATCCTCAAAATGGCCGTAAAAGGTGGTCCTGTGTATCCCGGCCAGACGGCAGATCTCGCTCACCGAAATCTTACTGATATCCTTCTCTTTCAGCAGCTCCAGAAATACTGCTTCGATCTTTTCTTTTGTCTGAATATAACGCTGGTTTCCTCTGGTATTCAAGGCGGCTCTCCTTAATTTATTATTTCTATACTCGTAGATATATTGACGGTTGTTCTTTCCTGACAGCCTTATTATAATGGAATTATATTAAATCTACAAGTGATGTTTTAAAGGAGGGAATCATTTTGGGAAAAAATCAGAAAATGCTGGAAGAGGCATCTTTTTCTAAGCTTCTCCTGAATCTGTGCCTGCCCACCATACTCATTATGCTGGTAATGGTTATTTATAATATGGCGGATACTTTTTTCATCGGCCAGACCGGGGATCCGGTAAAAATCGCCGCCATCTCTCTGTGTGCGCCGCTGTTCTCCGTCCTCTCCGGCTTGGGAACGCTCTTCGGAAGCGGGGGCTGCACCGCGGTTTCCCTGGCCCTTGGGAAAAAAGAAACCGCACGCATCAAAGCCTATACAAGCCTTTGCTGCTGCGGTTCCCTGTTTATCGGTTTTCTTTTTCTCCTCATTGTCCTTCTTGCCGTAAAGCCGATTTCCCTGGCCCTTGGCGCGGACGGGGATACGCTTTCCCTTACCTGCAGCTACCTGCGCATCATTGCGCTGGGCGCCCCGGTAATTCTGTTCAACAACGTCTTTGCCAATATCATACGGGCCGACGGCGCGGCAAAGGAGTCCATGATTGCAAACATTCTGGGAACGCTGTCCAATATCGGCCTGGATGCCCTGTTCATCCTGGTCTTTTCCTGGGACGTGGCAGGCGCCGCCCTGGCGACGGTTTTTGGGAACCTGATCAGCTGCTGCTACCTTCTTTATTATATCCTGAAAAAACAGCCCGCCTTTTCCCTGCATCCAAAGTTTCTTTCCCTGAAAAAAGAAATACTGCTTCCCGTCACCACCCTTGGCCTTCCCCTTGCCTGCAGCACGCTTCTAATGAGCATTTCCTCCATGATTTCCAACCGGCTGATGATGGGCTACGGCCCCGTCGCGCTGGCGGCCCAGGGTGTGGCCGGAAAAATCGGAATGCTGCTTTCCATGCTGGCCATGGGTATCTGTATGGGTATGCAGCCTGCCATTTCCTACAACTGCGGCCGGGGCAGCAGGGAACGGATGAACCACATTATCCAAAGCACCGGCATTTTTACGGTGATTCTTGGTACCCTTCTCACCCTCATCTGTTTTTTTGCCCGAGACCGGATTATTATGGCCTTTATCGACAATGCCCAAGTGATTTCCTATGGTCAGATCATGGTGCTGGCATCCATTATTACCGGCCCCTTCTATGGGCTGTACCAGCTTTGCCAGACCTTCCTGCAGTCCACCGGGAAAGCCTCCTATGCCACATTGGTGGCGCTCCTTGACAAAGGACTGTTTTATCTGCCGATGCTGTTTCTGTTGAATCACCGCTTCGGTTTTTACGGCATCGCCTTTACAGGGGCGGCAACCCTGGCGTTCTCATTGGCCGCGGGAATTTTTTTCAGTCTCCGGTGGAATGCGCGGCTTGTGATGTAACGGCTGCTATTCCCAATTCTTCAGTCTTTCGATGACGCTTCCCCTTTGCGTCCTGCTGTAAATAGCCGACGGAACCAGGATACATAAAACCAGGATAACCGTAAATACCGCCAGATGGCTGGTCCAGGGAAAGGAATAAGTCATATGATACCGGTTCATCCCCTGAAATACCGCATAACTGACAGGCAGGCCGACAGCCAGGGAAGCCGCTTCAGCCAGAAGCGCATAGCCGGCTCCCTCCAGCATCAGCATTTGTTTCAGCTGCGCCTGCGTCATTCCAATGCTTTCCAGCGCCGCCAGTTCTCCTGAGCGGTTCTGCACCCCTGCCGCCATCATGTGGATATAATTAAAAACTGCCAGCAGGGCAATCAGGAATCCGATGCCGTTCCCCAAAAACCTGACCTGCATTTCCGTTTTTTTCATCTCCACGTATCTTTCCAGCTTTGACTCCCGGGATATTTTTCCTTCTCCTGCAAATACTTCCTTTACAAGACGCTCCGTATCTTCAGCAAACGGCTTTTCATAATCCACCTCTATCAGCTCAATAAATTCTGTTCCCAGCAGTTGTCCGGCATATTCCCGGCTTACTATCAAATCCGGCGTATACCCTCTGCCGAAATAAGCCGGATTGTCACCGCTGTCTCCTACCGCCGCAATACGGACAGCGGCTTCCGCAGAACCACCCCCATATTCCTGGGACTCAGCTAAGTCTCCTGCCGGCAAAAAACGGACTGTTTTCCCCATCATGCTGTTCCTGGCCTCTGTTCCGGCATCAATAATAACAGGAACCGCCACCGCACATTTTCCGGCTTTAAAGCTTTCTTCTTCCAGTACATTCCCCATTCGTGCATTCAGCCGCTCGAAGCCTTCACCGTCAATTCCGATCAGCCGTGCCATAAACAGATAATATCCCGGCTGTTCCCGATAAACCGCCATATCCTTCTCATAATTTCCCGGACTGAATCTCGACTGGTACAAAGCCTGATAATAATCCCCGAATACCTCTTCCTGTAAAGGGACAACGATATCGGCAGAAGAAACGATTCTGACACTTTTCACCCCAGGGACCGCCCGCACCTGCTTAATTTTCTCTTCTGTAAGCAACGGCTCCATATCGTCAAGAGTTGTTTCATTCTTGAACCGGATATCATAATCCCAGGTGGCATTCAGGACGGAGCGGGCGTCATTCTGCAAAATTACAGTACTGACAGTTAAAAATACGGTTCCCGCAATGAGAAAAGAAAGGAAGATGACAGCAAACTGTTTTTTATCCCTCAGCAGACTGCGCCATGCCATGGAAATGACAACTCCGCCCTTCCCGTGTCTGGTTTTATAAGGCCTTCTATTTCCTATGGCAACCGGTACATAACGGATTGCCTCTGCCGGCGCACAGTCACCTGCCATTTTTGCAGGCTTCCTGCTGGCATAGATATCTGTAAACAGAGCTAAACTCCCCGCCACCACATAAACCCACAGTCCTTCGGACATGATTTCCTCCGCGGCCAGCGTTGGATTGACGATGCGCAGGACCGCAGGAACCACTGTCCCGGCCAGGAGTCTTCCTGCCAAAAGCCCGGCAGGAATCCCGGCCAGCGCATTCCAGAGCGCCTGTCTGTATACCAGGCCTGTAAGCTGCATGCTTGTCATACCTATGGTTTTCAGCTGTCCATAGTAACGGATATCCTTGGAAATGGATATGTAAAGGGTATTGTAAATGGACAGATAACCTGCGGAAAGCACCATAAAAAGCATTACGGCAAGCCCGGCCGCTGTTTTCCGGAAATTCACCGGCGTATCATAGTCTGCTTTAATAACCTGCCGGTCCAGCGCCGCTCCCTGCTGCAGTTTTTCAATTTCCCGTCTGGTGTATAAAGGTTTTTTCAGGGAGATTTTCAGAGTACCCTGCGTAAAATCCGTCTGCTTCGCACCGCTCTCTTCCAGGAAGGGACGTGAAACATAGCCTTTCATCCTGCCGGTATAGTCCCTGAAGTACCCGCTCAGGATAAAATCCCCGCTGGTAATCTTACCATTCCCGTCACCCGATAGTGGATAGTATTCCATAGAAAGCCGCATCCCTGTTTCCGGATGTTCAATACCCATCGCCGTCAGCGCGCTTTCTGAAAGCATGATTTCCTCTTTCCTCTCAGGATAAGAGCCTTCATAGAATTCCAATGCCGGAATACACTGTTTTTCCCAGCAGACACCGTCCAGCCAGTAAAGCTGGGTTTTATCCAGCTCTATATCACCGCACCGCTCCAATATGGCACATTTTATGGATACGCCTGCTGCCTCCACGTCTTCCATAGCCCTGATTTTATCCACCTGATCCGGTCTGGGTTCCGATAGCTCCACGTCATAATCCATGCCGTTCATCCGCAGTGTACGCAGCGTAACCGTATTCCAATAGCTGAATCCCAAAGCGAATACCACTGCCGTTAAAAAAGTAGTCATCAATATAGCCGAAACCGTTATTATGTTTCTCTTCCAATGGGCTTTATAGGTATCGGCAGCAATCCCCGCCACCACCTTCCGGTTATCCACTTTAATCATCGCCGCCGTCACCTCCGCAGATTCTTCCGTCCTCCAGCCGGATAATCCTTCCGGCCATCTGGGCAATTTCATCATTGTGGGTAATCATGACCACAGTCTGTGCAAACAGCTCGCCGGAGGTCTTAATCAGCCCCAATACATCCTGGCTGGTACGGCTGTCCAGGTTTCCGGTAGGCTCGTCTGCCAGGATAATGGCTGGTTTTGCCGCCAGCGCCCTGGCCAGGGCCACCCGCTGCTGCTGCCCGCCCGACAGCTGGTTTGGCATGGCATATTTTTTATCCTTCAGTCCCAGCATTTCAAGGATGGAACCCACAAATTTTTCATCCGGCCTGATACCATCCAGTTTTATGGGAAGCACTATATTTTCATACACATTCATAAGCGGAAGCAGGTTATAGTTCTGAAATACGAATCCGATTTTCCTGCGCCTGAAAATTGTGAGTTCATCCTTTCCCTTATGGGAAATTCCCATGCGGGAAATATCCCTGCCATCCACCCTCACCTCGCCTCCGGTGGGATAGTCCAGTCCGCCCAGCATATGCAGAAGCGTGGATTTGCCGCTGCCCGATTTCCCCACAACGGCGGCAAATTCTCCCTTTTGTATGGACAGATCAATGCCGTCCAGCGCCTTAACCACCGTATCTCCCATCTGATAATAT
Source organism: Eisenbergiella massiliensis (assembly GCF_003435485.1). Classification (NCBI taxonomy): domain Bacteria; kingdom Bacillati; phylum Bacillota; class Clostridia; order Lachnospirales; family Lachnospiraceae; genus Eisenbergiella; species Eisenbergiella massiliensis. The sequence goes on along the minus strand of NZ_QVLV01000027.1, from coordinate 49,628 downwards.
TTTTTCAATTGCTTTGCTGCCAGAATTTCCATCCAAGACCTCCGATTCCCGCCCATCACCTGTGACAGGCTTTGCCTTTTTTGTTTTCCGCTGTCACACTTTTTGTATGTCCTGCGGAATTTTCTATAGTGTAACAAAGAAATCTTTCCACATCCTGTCTCAAAGATGACATTTTTGACAGATTTCCTGCAGAACCGGATTTTGACTCCCTTTTCCCGCCGCAGACGGCCTCCTGGCCTCCTTTATCAGCAGGAATGATATAGCGGCAAAAACATCTGAAATACGGCTCCCCTGCCCGGTTTTGACGTAACTTTAATATAACCGCCCTGCCTGGAAAGGATCTCCCTCGCCAGATAAAGGCCAATTCCAAAGCCCGGCAATTTTCCGGCTTCCGGCGAACGGTAAAATCTCCGGAAAATCAACCCCTGTTCCGCTTCCATGATGCCCGGCCCCTGATCCTTTACCGCAATGCACAGAAAGGAGTCATAGGGTATCGCCTCGATCTTTACCTCCGCCCCTTCCGGGGAGTATTTCACCGCATTATCCAGGATGTTCCCCAGCGCTTCGGCTGTCCATTTCAAATCCGCACAGCAGGTCAGATCCGTGCCGCCAAAGGAAATCAGAACCTTCTTTTTCAGCGCTTCCATCTCCACCGTCTGGCAGGCCCTTCCAATCAGTCTGTCTGCCCGTATCTTTTCCGGTTTTACAGCGATCATTTCCTGCTCCGTATAGGAAGAACGGACCAGCTCCTTCATAAAAAATTCCAGTTTTTCCGACTGTTTCCTGATTTTTTCCGCAAGAAGACGAGAATCTTTTTCCAACGGCTGCTCCTGCAGCAAATCCGTATACAGCATAATATTGGAAAGGGGCGTCCTAACCTGATGGGTAATGTCTGAAATCAACGCTTTGACGGCATCCCTTTCTTCCTGCGCCCTGTCGCGCTGCGTACCCGCCATTTCCACCAGCTTATTCAGCCTTTCAGCCACCGCGCCGTCCATGGATTCATCATAGGTCACATCCTGCAGGTTTCCGCTGATGGCCTGATCCAGCTTCTGGAGCGTTTCCTGGAGAAGGGCTTTCATTTTACCGCGTTCTTTTACCAGCAGGCAGATGCTTACCGCAGCGCATACGGCCGCCCCCGCTGCAAACCATAAAAAACTGTTCATACCGGCATCTCCCAGACATAGCCTTTCCCATACATGGTCCTGATATAGACCGGCTTTGATGCATCCTCCTCCAGTTTGTCCCGCAGCCGTCTGATTCCCACCGAAAGCGCGTTATCCTCCACATACTCCGTCCCGTCCGGCCAAACCCATTCCAGGAGCCTTTCCCTGGTGATGATTTGTCCCGGGTTAAAAACAAGCAAATACAAGATCCGCTGTTCCGTCTTGCTCAGTTCCACAGGGCGGCCCTCTTTATAAAATTCCATGGAGGCGAAGTGAAAAGCAAAGGGCGGCTGCAGATATTCCTTTTCCTGGCCCTTTTCCGTCCGCCTGAGAAGCGCCCGGATTCTTGCGCGCAGCACCATAAGGCTGAAGGGCTTGGTAATATAATCATCCGCCCCATATTCCAGCCCTGCCACAATATCAGTTTCCATATCCCTGGCGGTGAGAAGGACAATGGGAACCCTGCTGCTTTTCCTGATTTCCCCGCACAGCTTCAGGCCGCTCCCGTCCGGCAGCCCCACATCCAGAATCAGTAATCCAAAGGAACGGTCGTTTAATATATGTTTTGCCTCTCCCACAGTTTTACAATGTATCATGGAAAATTCACCGCCCAGAGCCATCTGTATCCCTTCGGCAAGATCCTCATCATCTTCCACTAAAAGTATATCCTGCATGCTTCCTCCTGTCAGCGTGTCCGGCACGCATTTTAAAAAATAGCTGTACAGCCTGCCTTTCCCGCAAATTCTTCATAATAATAATTTTTAAACATTTTCCCGTATTTACTGTAATCCCTTCCAACAGGTTACCTGGCTCCGGTTTTCCTCTTCCACGCTTCATAGGCCGCGGTCAGTTCCCCTTCTATAGGATCCTTCATGCACTGTGCAGCCCGGATGCTCTTTTTATAAAGATTGCCATACATGCTACCCGTACCCGCCAGCTTTGCAATAAAGGGCCCGGCCCATTCCCAGAGCGGCTGCGCCTCCTCTCCGCCCATAGCGATCAGCTGCGCGGCGTCTTCAAGGATGCCTGAAAACAGGCGGATACCGGCAACTTCTGATAAATCCGTATGTTCCAGCATCTCATAAAAAGCTTCATACGCCTTTTTTCTTTCACCGAAGCCGATATAAAAATGTATCAAATTATTCCAGGCTGCTATGATATCCCTGTTTTTCCCGTTTTTACGCTCCAATGCAAGCAGCGCTTTCAACGGCTCTTCATTTTCAGCCTCCCGGCAGGTATTTTTATTAAATAATATCAGCTGTCTGTAATTCTGTACGTCCCATTCCTTTATTTCTTTCTTCCATTCCTCTACAAGCCTGGCGGCGCTTTCCGGGTATCCGGTTTCGATTGCGATATGGATACAGTCGTAAATATCACACCGCTCCAGCTGCGTCTCCTGCTCCACATTTCTGTCATAGCCGCAGGCACAGTCAAAATTGGCATTCTTTGCCCGTTCAAACAGAGCGTCGTACTGGTGCGCGCCGTTATATTTCATCAGCAGGAAGGTAAGAATCTCCAGACAGGCTCCTATTCCCTGGAAGGAATTCGTTTCCCTGTCCTTCAGCTCCTCTTCAAACAGTTTTTTTACCAGGGCTTCTCCGCCCCTTTTCATAAACAGGATATAATAGGCCAGCCGGAGCCGGTTCTCATAGTTTTTATCAAAGGTCCCAAATACTGCGTCCCTGCCCTCCAGGAAACACACGTCCGAAAAGTCCCCGCTGTTTGTTTTTTCATAAATACGGTTCTGCTCCCTGAGAATTTCTTTTATGATGTCAGCATACATTGCCTGCCCTCCTGCTTTTCTCCTTTTGGCCTGCATAACGTGTACATTCGGCATCCGGTAATGTGAATCCGCAGGAATGCCGGGGAAGCCTGAATTCCAACATAAATGTTCCTCCTTAGAGCCATGTATGTTTTGGTTAGGCCAGGCTGCCTTCTTTTCATCCCGTCCTCTTGTTTCCCAAATTTACACATCTGCCCTGTATGTTCTTAATATCAATATCGTATCCGCTCCACAGATATGAGCCTCCGGCCGAATTTAGCGCCTGGATTTCTGCGGCAGGCGCAGTAACCAGAATGCGCAGATATAATGTCATCTTCGACGAAATTATATCATATCCGCTCCGCGGATATGAGCCTCCGGCCGAATTAACACCTAGATTTCTACGGCAAGCGCAGTAACCAGAATGCGCAGATATAATGTCGTCTTCGACGACATTATATCATAATTCCACAGCCGTCGTGTATCATTGCTTTTAATTGCTTATTTTTAATATTTTCCCGTTTGTCAGCCCCATAAAACTATTAATTCAATGAACCCGATTATCTTTACCAATATTGCCGTCAAAACACCAGCGCGCTATAATGGTCAATATGAATTGACCATTGGAGGGAAATATCATGGAGGAAACTTTTTCGGAACGAAGGGAAGCCTTTCTGGAGGAATTCCGTCAATGTCAGGCGGCTCTTTTTGCCTTGGGCGACAATACCAGACAGTGCATCATTATTACCCTGATTAAAAACGGAGGCAAATGCGGCCTGCGTGTAGGTGAAATTCAGAAGGAAACCAGTGTGTCACGCACAGCAGTCTCCCATCACCTGAAGGTCCTTCTGGAGACGGGAATCATTAACGTGCGCCGTAAGGGCACCATGAACTTTTACTATCTGGATCCTAAAAGCAGCAGCCTCCGCCAGCTGACACATTTCTGGGAGCAGGTGGAGCCAATGATGGATTTGTGTGAAAAGAATAGAAAGACAGATGAAAAAGGAGAATACAGATGAAGCTTTATACCGTCTATTTCAGTCCCACAGGAGGGACAAAAAAAGTACTGGACGAACTGGTTAAGGAATGGCTCATCAACGATGGAGCGCCGGATGAATCAGGAAAAACATCCACAGAACTGGTTGAAATTGATTTATCCGACAGAACCCGGTCAGGCGCTTTTCTCTCACATGCCACTCCCGGAAGAGAGGATTTCTGCATCATTGCCGTCCCCTCCTTCGGCGGACGTGTGCCTGCCGCAGCGCTGGAGCGGCTGACACAGCTAAAGGCCGGCCACACTCCTGCCGTTCTTGTCGCAGCATACGGAAACCGTGCCTGTGACGATACACTACTGGAGCTGCAGGAAGCGGCGGAACACAGCGGTTTTTGCCCTGTTGCAGCAATCGCCGCCGTTACGGAGCATTCCATCATGCATCAGTACGGCACAGGCCGCCCGGACGCCCAGGACAAAGCTGAACTGAGAAAATTCGTCCGCCAGATTCAAGAACTCCTGCGCCCGGCAGCAGACTGCAGCAGCAGTGCAGCGGTGTCTGCCCCGGCGCTGCCCGGCAGCCGCCCCTACCGGGAATACAAAGGCATTCCGCTCAAGCCGAAAGCTGGTAAAGCCTGTACCGGCTGTGGTGCCTGCGCCAAAGCATGTCCCGTGGGCGCGATCCCGGACAGCCACCCTGAGCAAACGGACAAAAACCGCTGCATCTCCTGTATGCGCTGCATTCAGATCTGTCCGGTAAAAGCGCGTTCCCTGAATAAAGCCGTCCTCTCCGTTGCAGGCTGTTCCATGAAGAAGGTCTGTTCCGGCAGGAAAAAGAATGAACTATATTTAGGAGGAAAGATATGATACGCGCTGTTTTTATTGATTATATGGGAACCCTGGTGCAGGAAGAAAGCGAATATGCCAATGCCGTCATTGGCCGCTGTTTTAAACAGAGTAAGGCAACAAAACCATCAGAAGTGGCGGCCTGGTGGTTTTTCAGACATGATGAGCTTCTGGAAGAATGTAATAAGAATGAATATAAAACAGAATATGAAATTGCATACCGGACATTTTTGCTGGCTATGGAACACTTTCAATTCACAGATGATGCCCATATGCTTTGCGAAATGCTCACAAAACACTGGACCTGCTCCCCGCCCTTTGGGGATGCGGTTCCATTCCTGCAAAACTGTCCGGTACCCGTCTTCGTGGTTAGCAGCAATGATACCCTGTACCTGGAGGAAGGGCTGCGCCGCCTGGATGTCCCGATTGCCGGCCTGGTTTCCAGCGAAATGTCAGGAGCCTATAAACCGGATACACGAATTTTCAAAAAGGCGCTGGAGGTAAGCGGCTGCCTCCCGGAAGAAGTGATCCACATTGGGGATTCCCTGCGTTCCGATGCGCTGGGGGCACAAAAGGCCGGCATAAAGCCGCTGCTTCTGGATCGCTACGGCAAGTATGGGCCCTGCGTTTTTGAAAAGGTAAGCTCACTGACAGAAGCGCTGGAATGGCTGCTGCAGAAGGGATGCAGCAGATGAAAAAAGAAATGCGGGACTATTCCTCCGCCTTCCCACTGAAGCGTATCTCCTCCCTGCACGGCTCATGATACAAATATCCCGCCGCATTTCCTCCTGCATTCTGATACCAGTTCCCTGTAATTTCATTGAGGATGTAAAGCTCCCCGTCCTTTTCTTCCATCTCAAACAGAAGCATTTTCTTTTTGGTATGGATATTCGGACAGTGAAGCGACATCATCAGTCTGCCGTCAAAGGTATGGAACAGCATGGAATGAGCGCCGTCCAGGAAATACAGCGGTTCCTGACGCTGGATCCACGGCCCGTGGATTTCTCCGGATTTGCTTTTCGCATAACCGGTGGCATATCCTTTTTCCGTAAAGCTGGACCAGAGCATAAGCAGGGAATTGTCCTTCATCCGGTACAGGAAAGGACCGTCTGTCACATAGCCGCTGTGCCTGCAGAAGCTTCCCCTCCAGGGAGCATCGGACGCCCGGAACAGTACCTCCGGCGGACCCACAGCCTCCGAGAGGTCATCGGACAGAGGGACGGCAGCAATCTGCCCGTCTCCTACCTGAAGCCATTCGTGACAAAAAACCATCCACGGTTTTCCATGAAGATCCACATACAGCGTCCCATCCAGACACTGCCAGTCAGGCGGCGTTACCGCTTCCTGCCGCAGCTGCACAAACGGCCCCAGCGGGGAATCACTTACCAGGCACTGACACTTTCTGTAGCTTCCTTCCGTACGGAAGGAAGAAATCAGATAATATTTTCCCTTCCACATATGACATTCCGGCGCCCAATAATCCAGCTTCGCCCAAAAACCTGTTTCATCGCTGTCAAACACTTTTATGGGATTGCTCCAATGGACCAGATCCTCACTTTCCAGAGCATAAAAACACCCCGGGAACTTCAAATCCGGAAATCTTTCCGGATTGAATACCGCCGCATATGTATAATACTTTTTACTGACCGGATCCGCTAAAATAAAAGGATCACTTATAATAATATCTCTGACAGAAAACGGATATTCCATCACTTACCCCTTTCAGCGCATAAAAGCGCAATCAAATTTTTTCCTGTTTCTTTACACTTTCTTATTTCCACAATACTGCTTTTTGTACCGTTGATAAATTTTCTTCCCTCCCTCCGGAAAAATAATGTATAATATAAAAGAACATTTTTATATCTCCAAAGTAACTGAACAGCTGCCTCTTTCCATAAAACTCCAGGAGGAAATAAATCTATGATGAAACAGCTATCTCTCTTTGCACAGAACAATAAAGGAACCCTGCAGGATATTACCGGAATATTAAAAAATGAGCAGATCAACATCCTCGGCTCCGTTACCAATGACAGCGCGGAATATGGCATTATCCGCATGGTGGTATCCGCTCCCGAAAAAGCCGCCCTGGCCCTGGAAAATGCCGGCTACCTGTGCCGTCTTACCGATGTGACCGGAGTGGAGGTTGCCGACGAGGTGGGAAACCTTCACAATCTGCTGCTGGCATTATCCGAAAGCAATATCAACGTGGATTACGTCTACCTTTCCTTTAACCGTGATTCAGGAAAGCCCATCCTTATTTTCCATACAGAGGATACCTATGAGGTAGAAGCATGTCTTGCGGCCAAAGGCTTTACTGTAGTGTAACTATCCCTTCCCGCAGGTTTTCCTGTGTTTCCCTTACACGGATCCGACAATAAAAAAGGCATTCTCCGGAATGTCTTTTTTATTATTATTAATTATCTTCCGATTCTTTTCCCTCCGTCTGCTGGAAAAGATATTTCTTCTCATATTCCTCAAGGGGCACCGGCCTGCTGAAAAGGAAGCCTTGCGCAAGCTCCACGCCGCATGCGCGCAGCACCGTAAGCTGCTCCTCCGTCTCAATTCCCTCTGCCACTACCTGGATATTCATCTTTCTGCATATTTCTATAATGGATTCCACTACGGTCCGCGCCCTGGAATTGTGAGCCACATCATACACCAGGCTTCTGTCCAGCTTCAGCACATCAAAATCCACATTGGACAGCAGCGCAAGATTCGCATATTCCGTACCGAAATCATCTATTGAAACAATAAAGCCGGACTGACGCAGCTCATTAATCAATGTCCTGAAATCCATGCCGTCCGCTTCCTGTATGGTTTCCGTAATCTCTATTTCCAGATACTTTTTGTCCACACCGTAATTACGGCATAATGAATTAAGCCGTTCCACAAAATCCGGCTGCGCCAGAGAGCTGCGGGAAAAATTCACGGAGATTGGAACCAGTGTCTTTCCTTTATCCAACCATTCCTTAATCCTGGAGCAGACGAACTTAAACACATAAAAATCAATCTGGCTTATCGTCTTGCTTTCCTCCAGCAATGGAAGGAAATTCCCCGGCATCACCAGAGTTCCGGACTGCGGCCGATAGCGGATTAAAGCCTCCGCCCCCACAGCACAGCGGCTGGAGGCCGCTATCTTCGGCTGGAAGAACACTTCAAAACGGTCCTTCAGGATTTCTTCCCGGAGCACCTCAGGATCAGACAGCTGCAGCGCTTCATCGCTGTGATGCCGGTAGCGGTTAGAGGTGGAATTTTTCCGGTAAAAATCTTTTTTATCCTTATACATCATGGCATCCGCACCGGAAATAAGCTGCTGTATATCCGTAAACTGAGAGGACCACTCGGAACCGATGGCGGCCTTACAGATCGTATTAATACTGAACTGATAACGCAGCGCGGCCACCTTTGTATCAAAAGCCTCCCGGTCGATGCCCTGGCAGATAATGACGAATTCATCACCGCCAATACGATAATAATCCGCCTCCCGGAACACTTCCCTCATCTGACGCGCGCATTCGATCAACATTTTATCCCCACAGGTGTGTCCGTAACGGTCATTTATATCCTTCAGGCCATTTACGTCCAGGAACACAATCCCTACCGCCCTGCCACACATGGAGAGCTCCTCGGAATCCTTGATAAACCGGTTTCTGTTATAAAAGGAGGTCAGTGTATCATAATAGCTTAACCGGGAAAGCTGCAGCTCCGACTCGGTCCGCCGGTAGGTCAGCATGATAAAATAGCACAGGGTCTGCAGAAGCGGAACTATACTGCGCATCTGTTCCGCAGGAGGATTATCCACACAGATACAGCCCTTGAAGCTGCCATCCTGCTCCATGGGGGCTGTCACCAGGCTGTGAATATTCTGTATCCGCAGCAGCTCATAGGCCTCCGGATACGAAGCCTTCAGGACCGAGATGTCTTCCATGATAACGCATTCCTGCGCATTGAAGACCGGCTTCCAGCAGTCAATGGCCGACAGAGGGATCCCCTGAAGCATTTTCTGTTGGGATTCAACTCCCTGAGCACACCATTCATAATCATTATACAGCATGGAATCATGTAACAAAACCAGATATGTCCGTTCCGCGCCAAGGAACTGTCCCAGATGCTCCAGCACCATGGGAATGGACTGCTCAATATCATGCTTCTGGTAAAGAGTACGGACGCATTCCATCAGCATCATTTCCCCGTCCAGCATGTATTTCAGCGTCTGCTTTTCCGCTTCCGCTTCTGTGATATCGAATGCAATTTCAATCCTTGCAGGCCTGCCCGCCCACTGGAGCCGCCTGTCCTTTAACAGATAATGCTTTTTCGTAATGGGGTTCGTATGCTCCCATGTATAATTTTCTCCGTCTTTCAGCAAACAGGTGGTACAGAACTCACAGGGGCTCTCCTTTCCCTGCAGGACCTTGTAGCACTTCTGCCCTTTCAGCTCGGTTACACCAAACAGCTTCCTTCCCGCTTCATTCAAAAAGAGCAGTTCATAATTCTCCGTATCCGAAATATACATAAGCTCTGAAATTTCATCCATGGGCGCCTGCAGTTCCAGCGCCATGCGCGCCAGGTTCTCGCTCTTTCTGCGGTTTTCATCCTCTGCTTTCTGCAGCTCCAGCTGCCGTCTGGACTGAATCGCCCCCAGCCAGGCAAGCAGCCCTGCAAGCACCATAAATACGCCATTCAGGGCAAGAAGCACATTCTTCGCCTCCTCAACCCGCCGCTCCGAACATTCCTCCGCCGCGCTGACCGCCCGGTCCGCCAGGGAAAAATAATCCTCGCTAAGCTCATAAAGGGCTGTTTTGCTTTCTCCCTGGCGAACTTTTACAATTTCTTTCTTCAGGCTTTCCCATTCCTCCTGCATCCGGGCGACCAGACGCTGAAAATCATCATCCTCCAGCCGGATCAGATTGTTCCCGCCTTCCCCTGTGGCAAGCTCCGCAAGAATCCCGTCCAGGCGTTTAATCAGAGCATCATTGTGCTGACCGTTCAGCTCCTGCTTGACCAGACGCTGGGTAGCTCCCCTCACTACTCCGGTGTAATTAATTACCCGGCTGTTTCCCTGCAGCCCATGGATTGAAATCAGGGAAAGATGTCCTGTAACCAGCAAAGCCACGATCAGAATGATCGGCATGATTTTCTTCTGCATAGTGCTTCTCCACGTTCGTAAATAATATAGAATTTGATTATTATCAATCAATATTTTGTATTATTTCTATTATAGATCATATACATTTTTAAAACCAGCCATCTTTTTATATAATTATCAATATCCCAGTTTCAGACCTCCGCCTTTCTCAACAGTCAGTATATCGGTTATGTACAGATGTGATTTTTCCTTTGCCGCCGACACCGGGGACGAACCTTCCGCGTTGGATTATTCCCGCCTGGCCAGCCTGAATCAGGTTTATGCGCCTCTCCGCAAGGAAAAATCATTCTTCCATTTCCCATACTACCTGCGCGTTCCTGTCACACACCAGCTGTCCGTCCTTCACCTTCAGCTCCGCGGCCTGAACCACTGCGTTATTGCGGATGCTTTTCGGCAGATTTTCCATCGCCGCTCTTTCTGCCTCATCCTCTCCTGCATAGGGATGGCAAAAATAAAAGAGGAAGGCGCGGCCGTCCTTTACAAGTACGTCCGCATGATGCCCCAGGCCCCTGTCCAAAGGTCTGGTACCGGATTTCTCCAGGATATCCGCACATCTGCCCCAATGTGCAAAATCCTCGGAACGGTATACCGCAAGTCCGTGCCAGTAATCAGATATCATCCATTTTATGCCGTCCAGCTCAAACACGTTCGGGCCCTCCTGCGCGCAGTCGGAAACCTCTTCTCCCAGAACCTCCCAATGGTACAGATCACTGCTGACGGCTGCATAGGTTCTGCTTTCCTTTTCCTCATCCTTGTACCACATCTTATACTGATGCGGGGCGACCTCGTATACGCAGGCGTCAATCACCCGCTGGGAATTCAGATCTATTCTCCCCTGAAATTCCCAGTCCCACAGATCGTCCGAGGTATAATGCAGCATCTGCCTGGGATATTCCCAATCAGTAGGGATACCGGTAATATAAGATACATACATATGGTAACAGCCTTCCGCCCACAGGATTTCCGGCGCCCAGAAGGTATTGTGCCCTTTTTCAATATCCAGGCCTTCCAGGGTTCCTCTGTAAAGCCATTTTCCGCCGTCCTTGCTGACAGCGATGCCGATTTTCGTACCATGTACCCAGGAAACTCCTGTGGAAGTATCCGCGGCCCTTCTCTGCGTATAAAAAAGATACCACTGTTTTTCTTCCCTGTTCCAGATAATCGTGGGGTCTGTGGGGCAGTCATAAATCGGATCCCGGAATAAGGGAGCCGGCAATGCCACTTCTTTCTTCATTGTATTCTCCTTTCAGCCTGGTCTGTGCTTTATGTTAGTTTGAATCATATTATTTTCTATTCCCAGGCCGTTTTGTCATGAATTTTAAAGCTGTCCATCATCCTGCACAGCTTTTTAAAGAAAGCAATTCCGTAATTTCGGATATCCGTATTGCCTTCTTCCGGAAGCCAGTCATTATAATGCAAGTTTTCCATCCTGTTTTCCTGACAATATGAAGTATACCACAATTATGCTGTTGGTTATAGTCTGCCGAAAATTACTTATAACCAAAATACTGCCTTTCTTTACAGCATCTCCCCATTGGAAGCTATCACCTTCCGGTACCAGTCAAAGGATTTCTTTTTACTCCGGGCGTACGTCCCGCTTCCGTCGTCCTGCTTATCCACATAGATAAAGCCGTATCTCTTTTTCATTTCTCCTGAGGAGGCGCTCACCAGATCGAGGCACCCCCAGGAGGTATAGCCCATAAGCTCCACGCCGTCCTCCTCCACCGCCGCTTTCATGGCCCGGATATGCTCTCTGAGGTAATCAATGCGGTAGTCATCCTCCACACGGCCGTTTTCATCCGGCACATCCTGCGCGCCCAGGCCATTCTCCACCACAAACAACGGTTTCTGGTAACGGTCGTAAACCTGGTTTAAGGTAATTCGCAGTCCCATGGGATCTATCGGCCAGCCCCATTCACTGAACTTCAGGTACGGATTCTTCACGGAACGGAAAAGATTTCCCTCCGCCTCCTCTGTTGCGCTGCCGGGCGCTGCAATGCACCTGCTGTTATAATAGGAAAAAGAAATAAAATCCACCGTATCCCGCTTCAGGATATCTTCATCCCCAGGCTCCATCCGGGGAAAAATTCCTTTTTTTCGAAGCCTTTTTACTGCATAGGAGGGGTAATAGCCTCTGGCCTGCACATCCACGAAAAAGTAATTTCCCTGGTCCGTAAGCAGCGCCTCCCAGACATCCTCCGGCCGGCAGGAAAAAGGATAAGCGCTTCCTGCGGCAAACATGCAGCCCACCCTGTTTTCCGGGTTGATCTCATGAGCCATATGGGTCGCCAGCGCACTGGCAATCAGTTCATGGTGCGCAGCCTGGTATTTGGTCCGCTCTTCATCTTCTCCCTCTGCAAATACAAGCCCCGCTCCCAGAAACGGCGCATGCAGAATCATATTGATTTCATTGAAGGTCAGCCAGTATGTCACATAATCCCGGTACCGTTTCATCAGCACCTCGCACAGACGGAGGTAGTGCCCGATCATCTCCCGGCTCCTCCAGCCTCCCACCTTACGGATCAGTCCGATGGGACAGTCAAAATGGCAGATCGTCACCAGGGGCCGGATCCCATATTTTCTGCATTCCTTAAAAATCTCCTCATAAAACCGCAGCCCCTCTTCGTTCGGCTCCGTTTCATCTCCCTCCGGGAAAATACGGGTCCAGGAAATACTCAGCCGGTAGGTTTTAAATCCCATCTCGCCAAAGAGCCGGATGTCCTCCCGGAAGTGATGATACATGTCAACCGCTTCCGCCGCAGGATACCTGTGGGAGCCATCCATGGCAAGCATTTCCCTGTGCCCGGCAAGCACGGCGCTCCGATCCGGCCCTGCAGGGCACACATCCACATTTGCCAGTCCTCTTCCGCCTTCAAATATACCGCCTTCACACTGGTTTGCCGCCGTAGCGCCGCCCCATAAAAAATCTTTTGGAAATCCCATATCGCCACCTCCGCTCTCTTATTTTAACACCTTCAGTAGCACATCACCCTGCGCCACATGCTCTGCGGCAGTTTCCACCACCTCAAGATAGTTGTCTGAATTAGTTACCAGCACGGGCGTTTCCAGGCAATATCCTTTTTCCTCGATAAACGCCATGTCAAAGCTCACCAGAAGCTGTCCTTTTTTCACCCGGTCTCCCTGCGCAACCCTGGCCTGAAAACCTTCCCCATTCAGCTGGACGGTATCCAGACCGATATGGATCAGGAGCTCCACGCCCTCGTCCGTCGAAAAACCAATGGCATGCAGCGTCGGGAAAAGTACGGAAACCACGCCGTCCGCAGGCGCATACACATTCCCCTCCTCCGGCCATATCCCAACACCTTTTCCCAGCACACCGGACGCAAAAGCATCATCCTTCAGCGTTTCCAGCTTCAGCACCCTTCCTCTGAGCGGACTGTAAAGCTGCGTCTGATGAAGCAGGGCGGCCCTTGTCTCCGCCTTTTTCCCTACCCCGTCTGTCTCAGGTACTGTCTCAGATTCTCCCTCAGCTTCCACCGAACCGCCTTCCGCTCTACGATCTCCTGTCGCCGTTTCTTCTGCCGTTTTCTTATCATCCTTATAAAAAATCATAGTTGCCGCAAAAGCAATCACCATAGTAATCGCCACACCTGCCAGGGCCACAATCAGATTTCCCATCCCGCCGTCAGGCTCAATCATGGCCGGGAATTCAAAAATCCCCATGCCGCCCATCATAAATTTACGGAAATTAAAGGCCCCATAAAAACCGCCGCCGATACAGCCGGCAATACAGCTGATAATAAACGGCTTTTTTAACGGAAGGAGAATTCCGTAAATGGCAGGCTCGGTCACCCCGAAAATACCGGAAATAAAATTAGGCAGCGCCATTTCCTTCAGCTGTCTGTTCTTTGTTTTGAAAAAGATTGCAAGAACCACCGCCGATGTGGCAAAGGTACAGGCAAAAAAAGGCATCATTACATTGTCATAGCCGTTGGTCATAATGTTGTTGATATACACCGGAATAAACCCCCAATGAAGTCCGAAAATAACAAGAATCTGCCATGTCAGCCCAACCAGCGCGCCGGCCAGCATCGGGCTGAAGTTACGCACCGTCATAACCCCCTGGGCAATCAGCGTAGAACCAAAGGTTGCCAGCGGCCCAATCAACAGAAAGCCTGCCGGAATGCTCACCAACAGCGTAAGCATCGGCACAAAGAAAAATTTTACCAGATCAGGAATAAATTTATTAAAGAATTTTTCACATTTGGAAGCAAAATAAACTACAAAAATAACAGGAATCACCGTGCCTGTGTAATCCATGGCTATCATGGGAATGCCGAAAAAATCAGTATATACGGCGGATTCGAACATCGTTCCGGAAAACAGTGTATACAGCACCTGCCCTCCTGCCGAAAGCGTGCCGGCCTGTACGGTGGGATAACACATAATCGCGCCGATTACCAGCCCTATCATCGGTTTCAACCGGAATTTTTTCGCGGCAGTATACCCAAGAAACAGCGGCAGGAAATGGAACAGGCCGTCACCAATAGCATTTAACACAAGATATCCGCCGCAGGTTTCCGGATACCACCCCAGCGCCACAAACAGGGCATTCAGCCCCTTCACCATACCACAGGCCGCCATAATACCCAGAATCGGCTGGAAAATTCCTGAAATAATATCAATTGCACGGTTAAACAGATTTCCCGACGGCGTCTCATCCGCCTTATCTGCACTGCCTTCCTCCAGCCCCAGCAACGGCATTACCTCCGCATATACCTCAGGCACATGATTCCCTATCACTACCTGATACTGGCCGCCGCTTTTCATAACGGTCACAACCCCGTCCATATTTTTGATGACATCATCCTTTGCCAGGCTTTCCTCCTTCAGTTTGAAGCGAAGCCTTGTAATACAATGTGTCAGACTGCTGACGTTTTCTTTTCCGCCCACATTCCTGACGATTTCTTTTGCCAGATTTTCGTACTTGCCCATTCTTTTTTCCTCCATTTTATAAATAATTATATTGATGAAGGTTTGGCCAACCAAATGTCACCATCCCGGCGTACGTGTCCTTTTAAGTAACTGCCCTGCCATGTACTGTTATTGTCACAATCATCCATTTGCCTTATGTATTATCCCTTTGCTTTATGAATCACCCGTTCAATATGAATTGTCAGATAAAGCTGCTCTTCCCTGGAAAGCCGGTACTCATATTTCTTCATGATAAACTGCGTGATTTTTTCCACACAGCGGTATGTATCCTGATATTTATTTCTGATTACCTCCAGCAGATCATCGCCCTCATCCTCATAGGTCCGCCGTTCAATCAAACGCTTGGCAAAAAATTTCAGATGCGTGATAAACCGGTAATAATACACATCATCCTCGTCAAAATCCACATGGAAATAATATTTTACTATATTGACAACTTCCTGCATTATCCTTGTAATTTCATACATATTATGCATCACGTCTTCGTCCATCTGGGCGTTTGCCAGATGGAGCGCAATAAATCCGGCTTCATCCTCTGGCAGGCGTACCTTGCATTTTTCTTCAATCAGTTCAAGCGCCCACAGTCCGATTTGGAATTCATCCCTGTAAAATCGCCGGATATCCCATAGAAGCACATTTTTTACCGTTATCCCGTCCAGGAAACGGACAATAGAGGTATGGACATGATCAATCAGGGATATGTACAGCATGTCGCTGAGCTTTTTACCCAGCTGTTCCCTGGCACGGGAAATTATTTCTTCCCCGATGGCAATGTGTTCCATGGGAATATCCTGTACCAGCGCCTGAAATTTGCTGTTGGCCTCCGAACCGGAAAGGAAGAAGGTCTTATCGATTATTTCATCGGGAATTAATTCACCCGCCTTCTTTTTGAAGCAGATTCCTCTTCCCATTACGACTTTTTCCCGGCCATTTTCATCCAGCACCACCGCCACATTATTGTTGAGAATCTTGTATATCTGCATATCCCCATCCTCCTGACAGTTCTGAAGTTTTGAATACAAAAAAACCTATATACACAAATAAATCCGGAAACACCTGCTTCCAAACATATTTCTGTATATAGGTTTAGCATGCTTTCACAATCGCTATCCTGTTCTGAAATTCAGCTTAGCACGATAAAAAGCGGAAGTCAATCTCCTTTTGGGAAACGCTTCCGCTTTCTCTTTTTTTTACAAAACAGGAGCTGTAATTTTGTTCATTTTCCCTATTAAATCAAACTACAGATACCGCTGTGAAATCAATCTTCCGCATTATACTGCATCGCATTTGTGGCAGAAAACCATTTGCGCTGTCAGAAGTCTTTGCAACGGTTATTCCTGCCCAATAAGAATTTCTGCTACCTGCAAATCAGTTCTGGCAGGAGCTTCTGTCAGCAGATCTGTAATCCTTTTTACATAAACCGGATCCAGCTCCATGACTTCCGCAATCTTTTGTACATCAAGTCCTTTTTCTGCCTTTTTCCGGATGATAGCTACTATTTCTGCTTTTCCTTCTGCCTTGCCTCTCTCAATCCCATCATTAAACAGCATCGTCCCTAACTTAGTCATCGCAATCCGCTCCTTTACTTTACTCAAATCTTCCACACCTAAAAACTTATCCGCAAGTGTGTACAATACTGCATACATTTTTTCCAGTTCGGTTTCCGTTACGGAAGCTCTGGAACCTTGCAGCAGTTCAATGCTTCTGATAATCCTGTCCCCGATATTCAGCCGGCCTGACATGAGCGGGGTTAAAAGCAAAGGTACCAGATCCTCTTTTCCCAACGGTTCCCCTTGCTTCTGTTTTTTCTCCAGCCCGGAAATTAAACTGTCTGCATTTTTATCCTTCAGACGTATAATATTTACCTGGTAAACATTGATTCCTTCCGTCAGTCTGTTCATTAATTTCCTGACATTTGAGGAACAGATTACATATGTAATCACTGCCACCTGGAATGTGCGGCTTGTAGCCGCTTCATATTCCCGGAAACGTCTCAGATCTTCCCTTGTGACGGAATCACTTTCAAACTCCAGATGTATCCACGTTCCTCCCGAAGTAATATAATTGAAATCCTGGTACATCTGCCTTGCCTCAAGCCTGACATTTTCGGTAGGCGCCGCATATCTTACCTCCTCCGTTATTCCCAGTAAGGGCAGCAGTTCCTCTCCGAAGTACTGGGCGGCCGTTTTCAAAGCCAGGTCTTCGTGGTTGATTTCCTGTACCTCTGCCTGTTCCCGCGCCCTGGCCTTTGCTTTTCCCCCGGTTTGTTCCCTTTTTTCCGGGCTTTTCTTTGTCTCTGTCTGTTTACCTTTTTCTTTCTGTTCGTGTTTATCCACACGGCCTCCTGTTCCGTAAGCCATGTGCAGATACCTGTCTTCCATACAATTATAGCTGAAAATCCGTCACCGGGCAACCGTATCTTACTATTTGATGTATCTTATTATCTGATTCATAATGCTTAACTAAAAATTAGTTGAAAGTGTTGTCCGATCCGGACAGAATATATGAGATATTTTATGAATTGGTAAATGAAAACTAATTGCGGCTGACAGACTCTTACACATGCCCGGCCGCCGGTGTTTTTATATAATACCATATATGCCGTTTTATTTAAAGCGGTTTTCAGATATATTATTAGACGGGATTATATTCCACATGGGTGTAAATAATTGTTTCGTTTATCGCCCTTGCCATAGTAGTTTCTATCCATTCCGCATAGGGAGGTAAAATCACGATTCAAGCTTAAGAAGTGTGGCAATACTTCAAAAAAATGACTTGTTGGGAAGTAACCTCATCCTCTTTTTTACAAATAATTATTTACGAATTTGCGAATAGTTTGAAAAGTAAACAACAGGCATGATACAATACTTCTTAGAAAATCACATGGAATATGAAGAAAATATATATTAGGCGGTGTGAAATGGATTTATCAAAGTCTGTTGATTTTCTCCTTGAAAATGCGGGAGATGTAATTAAATATCGACTTCATAAAGAAATTTTAAAAGATTTAAGCAAAACAGAGGAAGAAAACCTGTTTGAAAAGGTAATGCAAACAACTAATTTCAAACTTGTTAAAAGTTATGTAAAACCAAATGGATATATTGGCATAGGTATGCATACCGGAAACAATAAAGAATTACAGCTAAAAGAAGGTGAAGCAGCAGCAAGATTGTTGTCAAGCTATGCTGTTCCAAAGCAAGACAAAATTATTAAGAATTACATTAATGCTTTGAGAAATGACGAGATCTTAAAGGAAGAATTTTCCTTTTCATCGACTGCTTTCCGATTTTATAATGATAGATTTTTAGGTGTAAACTGCGGTTTTTCTTTGATGATATTGTTATATACAATGCAAGCCATGCTTGGATATGGTGACGATGCAGAAGTTAAAAAATATCAGAATGCAGCTTTACAAGCATTCGCTGATGTTTTAAAAATAGAGAAGCTATCCGACGTCACAAAAACCAATCAAAGAAAAGGGAAATATTGCTATCCATACATAGAAGAAAGCACATTTTTACCCTCTGTCTATCATTTAGCCGGGCTTGCTTATACGCAAAACTGGAGAACACCCGAGAATATTGAATTGTTAGCTGCTGCAATAAACCATCGAGACAGTATTCTGCCTGCAGATAACAATTTGCAGGTAAAAGTTAAAAATAATTATTATTCCGTCGGATTGCTTTTTAGACCAATTAAAATATTTTCCATTGATAATATTGACTTTATTCTTTATCGCAGAGTTTTAACCGAAATTGCTATGCTGGGTGTTGGTACAAAAGTGAAAGGGATACGGGAGAGTATGAATAATTTAGAAGAAACGCTTTCAAAAGATGTCATTTTGAAATGGAAGCTATCTTCTTATCAGAAACAACAATTAAGAACTTACCGGATTCCATCGGCATATTGCGATATTTGGCTTGAAGAAGATTATAGTAAACCACATGCGTTGGAGTGTGATTTAACATTTTGGGCTTTGCAATTTTTACACATTATCAATCATACAAAATGAGCATAACCTGCGTGTTAAAAATGCAGAGTAACCAGAATTCGCATTAAGATGATTTAATAATAACTGACATAAAAAACATAGCTACAATTCTACCCATATTCTACTTCCGGGGGATATTATTATTTCTGTTATAAGGTTACAATTATAGTAATTCTTCAGCAGGCCAGTTTGTAAATGCCGGCAGCGGCTGCAGGAGTTCACAGCATGTAGCAATCAATTTTCATTCGTGGTGATATCTGCGCAGACAGACATATCCGTTTGGATAGACTTTACAAACAGCCGTACAGGAATTAATCAATTACAAATTACGCCATCAATACACGGAGGTAACACAATGGATCAGTCAGCTATCGGAAAATATATCTATCAAAAAAGGAAAGCGAAAAACCTGACACAAACACAGCTTGCGGAAAAGCTTGGCGTTTCCAACAAGACCATCTCCAAATGGGAAAACGGCAAATGCATGCCGGATTACAGCATTATAGAAAATTTATGCAACACGCTGGGAATTACGATATCCGAATTCATAGATGCCGAAGACGCTGCTGATGACAGTATTCGTATGTACGATGAAAAGCAAATTACGGATCTGCTCAGAAGAACTCAGGAGCTTGAGAGTCAAAAAGCGACCATGTACGGCATGTTCCTTATCGTAATTGGTATCGCCATGCTGCTGATGTCCCACACTGTCGGCGGTTCCGATATGAAAGATTTTATGTCAGGCGTTCTTTTCGGGATTTCTGTCGGTGAAATACTGGTTGGCGTATATTGTATCGGCAGAAGCTTTCTCAGAAAATGAAGTTCTGGAAATACCGCTGTCCAAAAATTTCCCAACAGCAACGCCAGACAATTTGACCTGCCGGAACAATTATAATAAGGTTCCGGCAGGTCAGATACCGCCAGTCAGTCGGATACAACCTGCCGCTGTTGTCATTAACGGCATATACATTAATATACATAGGAAGGATATACATTGGAGCCTGTTAAAAAGCCATCTCCCTGAAAGTCCCCGCCATCCCGGCCACCAGATCCCACTGGCGCTCCATATACGATTTCAGCCCCGCAGCACTATCCCTGTAAACGTCACAGACCCTCCGGGGATCCTCAAAATGCGCCGCAACCGCATTGGCCGCCAGGAACCCGCTTTCCATTCCGGCCGAGATCCCTTCTCCCATGGGATTGAGGAAGCCTGCCGCCTCTCCGGTAAACAGCACACGCCCCATGCCAAAATCAATCCGGCAGCCGGGCCGGACATGGGGCATCAGCCATTTTTCTTCCTTCGTCTGCCTGTTGATCCGCAGATTATGCCGTTCCCGCATGTAACCAAGAAACCGGTCATAAAACAGGGGAATTCGCGCCGGATCCTTCACCGATACACCCAGGACAAGAAGATTGTCCTTCACATTAAACCACGCATCATATTCTGACAGCTCCGGCTGCAGATAAGCATAGAAATAATGAGGATCAAGGTCAATTGTGCCTTCATTGAAGGTTTGGTAGGTGGTTATACATTCCAGTGTTTCCTTTCGCAGCCTACGCCTGACCGCCCCCACAACACCTTCACAGTCCAGCACGTAAGCTGCTTTCTCCACGAAGGTTTCCTTCCCCTGCAGGGTGACCTCCACAAAACCATCCTTCTCTTCACAGGCAACCACCGTAGTGCAGTCTCTCACCTGCGCACCGCTTTCCCCTGCCTTTTCCGCCAGCCAGTTATCAAAGGAGCTGCGCCACACATTCAGCCCCTCCTGCGCAAACCGGTACTCCCTGCCGCAGTCATTCGTAAAAATCATTCCTCTGTTCTCCGCCGGCTCACAGGTCACCGATAAGGGCACGTTTTCCCCAAAATAAAGCTTTACCAAATCCATGGATCTTTTTATCAATACACCGGAACAGGATTTATATCTGGGTAACGCGCATTTTTCCGCAAGCAGAACCCGAAGGCCCCTGTCCGCCAGGACTTTAGCAGCTGTGCTGCCCGCCGGCCCTGCCCCAATAACCAATACATCATACATAATCATTCTCCCCTTGTAACTGCCCGTTGCGTTCACAGTTACCTTTCTTTTTTCCTTTGTTATATTCTCCCTCTGTTCTATTTTTCCTTTATTCTTTTTTTCTTTTGTTCTTCTTTTCCGCATCTTTCCCCGCCCCGCCATCCCAATCGCCAATGCCTCCTCCACTGTAAACCGTTTCTTCCTGCCCTGTCAATAAGCGATTCCAAAACATTGCAATATCCATTTGACAGGCCTGCTCCCCTGATATTAAGATAGAAGCAAATCAGCCTCCATCACCGCCGGAAGGCAGAAAGAAAACAGGTGCTTCTTTATGAATGCTAAAATCCTACTGGCAGATGACGAAAAGGATATTCTTGATCTTCTTGAAAATGTACTGCGAAAGGACGGTTTCCAGTCCATACAGAGGGCGGAAACCGGAATGGGCGCGCTGAAGGCCTGCCGGGAATTCCAGCCGGATGTGGTCATTCTGGACATCATGCTGCCGGATATTGACGGCCTGGAGGTGTGCAGGAAAATCCGTGAATTTTCCTACTGCTCCATTCTCTTTTTATCCTCCAGAAATGATGATATCGATAAAATCCTCGGTCTTTCCTACGGCGGCGATGATTATATTACCAAGCCCTTCAGCCCCCGGGAGGTCGTATTCCGCGTCAAGGCGCAGCTACGGAGGCAGCAGTACCAGAAAACGTCGCCGGACGGAAATGCCGCCCTGCTGAAAGCTGGCTCTCTTACCCTGGATCCGGAAAGCGGACGGGCCTATAAAAACGGAGAAGAAATCAGCCTGACCGGACGGGAATTCCTGCTGCTGTCCTATCTGATGGAAAATACGGATAAAATCATCAGCAAGGAACGCCTTTACGAACAGGTTTGGGGCGAATACAGCAGCATCTGTGATAACACCATCATGGTACACATCCGCCATCTTCGGGAAAAAATTGAGGATAATCCCTCCTCCCCCAGACAGCTCATTACCATAAAAGGGCTTGGCTATAAGCTGAAAAAGAGGCTTGAATCATGAAAAAATCCGGTTACCGCACTATTTTTCATATTTATCTGATTTTCCTCCTGGGCCTGCTTGGCGCCTTTCTTGCCTCCGCCTGTTTCTTTTTTCTGCTGATTACTTTCAGGAAGCCGGACGGTTCCCTTGCAAAAAGCGACTGGCCAAAGCTTATGACGGAAAGCTTCCGGGAAGAAATCCTTTTCCTTGACGGGAAGCCGCAGCTGTCACAAACAGGCCGCGAGCTGCTCCGGATGGAAAAAACAGGCCTGCAGCTGCTGGATGCCTCCGGCCGCGAGCTGTTATCCTGGCAGAAGCCTGAAGAAGCCCAAACGGGCTACTCGGCTGCACAGCTCCTGCGCATCGTAAGCAGCGGACATCTGGAAGGCAGGCAGGAATCCTCCTTTGCCGCAGTTTTCACAAAGGATGGGCAGGAGTACACCTGCCTGCTTCATTTTCCGGTAAAAATCTCGGAAAATACCATGTATCTTAACGGCGAACGTTTCTCCGGCGGAAAAAATGTCCTTTTGCCCATTGCTGCCGTCCTGCTTGTTCTCATCTCCTTTTTTGCTATCCTGTATGGCTTCAGGCTTACCCGCACCGTAAAGCAGCTGGTCATTTCCGTTGATGAAATCGCCGGGCGCTGCTATCTGCCCGTCCGGAGCACCGGGGCTTTCCGCGACCTGGGCGAAAGCCTGAACCGGCTGGACGCTGAACTCCGGGAAGGAGATCAGCTGCGAAGGGATACGGACAGAATGCGGGAGGAGTGGATCACCAACATCACCCACGATCTCAAAACACCCCTATCCCCTATCCGGGGCTATGCGGAGCTTCTTTTGGAAAATGGAGTCCCTGAGGAGGGCTCCTGCCGGCAGTACGCCGCTGTCATACTGAAAAATACCGCCTACATGGAAACACTCATCGACGACCTGAAGCTCACCTATCAGCTGGATAACCGCATGCTTCCCATCCACCGCAGCAGGCAGGATATCGTCCGTTTCCTGAAGGAGCTTGCCATCGATATCCTGAACACACCGGAATACGAAAACCGCACGATCCATTTTCTAAGTGACGATGCGCCCATCCTGTTTCCGTTTGACCCTACCCTCTTAACAAGAGCCTTCCGTAACCTGATCATCAATGCTTTTGTCCATGGAAATGAAAACACCGAAGTCACAATACTGGCCGCCGTTACGGATTCCGTGCTCCAAATCGCCGTTGCCGACAACGGAAGGGGAATCCCTCCGGAGGATGCGGCACATCTCTTTGACCGCTATTACCGCGGCCAGGATACCGGCCGGAAACCGGAGGGTACCGGCCTTGGCCTGGCCATCGTAAAAGGTATTGCCGAGCTTCATGGAGGCAGTATCAGCGTTTTCTCCCTGCAGCACCAGACCTCCAGGCTCCTCTACGGTTCCCCCGGCGCCAAACCGGTTTTGCTCAACATCCCTGCGGACAGCAGAACCCTGTTCCAGATAGACTTTCCTTTAATTAAGGTTAATTAAGGTTCCCTGAAAATCCCCTTAAGGCTGACAGCGTATCATGTACCTATGGTAGCTGCCAGCCTTATTTTGCATATGTGTAAGCCACGCAGAACCATAAAAATCAAATTCAGAGGAGGTATCTTGTGAAAATCATACTGAAGTACATCATCACCAACGTTAAGGAACGCAAGCTGCGGAGCGGTGTCATGCTGCTGTCCATTCTTCTTTCCACCACGCTTCTGTTCGTATCCTTTTCCATCGGCGCATCCTATGAAAGCGCCCAGAGGAAAATGGCGCGGGGGATGACCGGGAGCGCAGCACTGTCCGTATCCTCACTGTCCGGCGCAATCACTTCCCAGGACATTCCGGATTTGCCAGACATTGGAGCGGCGGTTGGCATATTGAAGGGATCTGCCCTTTACCATGAAAATGGTTATTATGAAACCATCGATCTCATTGCCGCCGATCTGCCTTCCCTTAACAAAATCAATCCGCCGCGCCTGACGGAAGGCGGGGAGCTTTCCGATTTTGAGGGAGACCGTATCCTGCTGCCGGATCGCTTTACATCAAAATACGGCATTCAAACGGGGGATGATTTTTCCCTGTGGATAGAAGGGACTCCGGTAACCCTTGAGGTTGCCGCAATCGCAGCCTACGATACCGTTTTCCTGCGGCACACAAGAGGCGCCACCGCGCTTTTGCCTATGGAAACGCTGGCCGCTCTTACCGGGCAGACGGAAGGCTTCAGTGAAATCCTGATAGCGCCTGCAGACGGCGTTTCAGCAGCGGCGCTGAAGGAAGCGTTGGCCGCAGCGCTGGCAGACGGTCTTCAGGTCACCGAAACTGTGAAGGAAGCGCAGATTGCCGCGGACGCCAGACAAAAGTCCATGCCCTTTTTCCTCATCAGCTTCTTTTCTCTTACCATGAGCGTTTTCATTATTTACAGCAGTTATAAGGTGATTACGCTGGATCGTCTGCCGGTCATCGGAACCTTCCGCAGCATCGGCGCAACACAGAAAACAGTCACCCGGATTCTTCTGCTGGAAAGCATGCTGTATGGCATTATGGGCGGTCTGCTGGGCATTCCTGTGGGAATCGCATTGCTGCGGCTGATTTTACAGGGCATGGGACAATCCCTTTCCCAGGGAATCGAAATCCCTGTCATCGTTTCCCCGGCCGGCATCCTTCTCTCCTTTGCCGTGGCCGTTGTTGTCTCCCTGTTAAGCGCCTGGCTTCCCATACGGCGCGCAAGCCGTCTTCCCGTGAAAAAGGTAGTGCTTGGAACTGTAGAGGAGGCACGATCTTCCCACCGTTTTATTGCCGTGAGCGGTGTGATCCTGTTTGCCATTTCCGCCCTTCTGCCCAGGGCTGTCACGAAAGATCTGCTTTATCCGGCCGGCGGTTTTTCCCTGCTGGGCCTCATTGCCTCAGCCATTCTGTTCGTACCTCTTTTTACCAATCTGGCCGCGCGGGGAATGGAGCGTCTGTATGGTGCTGTTTTCGGGAACGAGGGCAGGCTTGCCGCCCGGAATATGAGAGGCAACAGGAATACCACGCAGAATATTACACTGCTCTTCATCAGTATTTCCGCTGTAATTGCCATTCAGGTGGTGGGCGATTTTGTGACCGCCTATGTGAGCGATGTCTTTAACGGCGCAGAGCTTCAGGGCTTTGCAGACGGTCATATGGATCCCGCTTTTGTGGAGCAGGTGCAAAATATGGAGGGAGTGGAAAAGCTTCTCCCCCTCTATGTCTTTGAAAACAGTATTCAGGCCGGAAAAGCGGTCAGTCCTGATCAGGAAAACAATATAACCTTTACAAGGCTGGAAGGAACCGACAATCCTGACTGGTACTCCTCCATGTTTGCGCTTCATTATACAGAAGGCCAAAGACCGGAGGCTTCCGTATTTCAATCGGAAAGGACCATACTTTTGAGTGAAAGCTGTATGGAACGCAGCGGCTTTTCCACAGGCGATATAATTACGCTGTCGGATGGAAACGCTTCCTATAATTATAAAATCGCCGGCAGCTTTAAATCCCGGGCCACCGACGTGGAGGCCGTCATTTCCTCCCGCTGGGCGGCAGATGACTTCGGCGCTTCCTCCTATGATTTTCTTGCCTATACCGCCGCCGATCCGGATGCCGTTATGGTGCAGATCCGGGATCTCTTCGGCAATACCTCCAACTGGAGCCGGACCGTAGAGGAGTTTAATACCGACGCCCTTTCTACAGTGGGAGCCTTTCTGCAGCCCATGCACAGCATGACCTATTTCATCCTGCTGCTGGCCGCTGTTGGCGTTATCAACAATCTGCTGATTAACTATATGCAGAAACGGCGCATCACGGCCATGTACAAATCCGTAGGGCTGAGCAACAGGCAGAACATGAAAATGACACTGATTGAAGGCTTTTCCTCCGGTTTGATCGGCGCGATCATCGCCATTGTTGTTTCTTACCTGGAGATACAAACCATTTTTCTTGTGGCAGGCCCGAAAATATCCATGTCGCCGCACCTGGAAATTTCCACCTTCCTGTCGGCCGGACTTATGGGAATCGGGGTAACGCTGCTCGGTTCAGCCGTCCCTATCCTGAAAAGCCGCCGGATGAAGCTGGTGGAGGAAATCAAGTTCGAATAACTGCCGGCCGCCAGGAAAAACAGTGAAAAAATAAAATTGTATACAGGGACACTATATTCCAGCATTTTAATATATTTTAGAATTTTCTTATATTTTAAACAGAAAGGAAAGCTTTTATGAAAACATCAACAGAACGCATTGCCGTGGAAGGTAAGCATATCAGAAAGGATTTTCAGCTGGGAGACAGTACCACAAGGGTGCTGAAGGACATTTCCCTGCAGGTCGCCCGGGGAGAATTCGTTTCCATTATGGGGCCGTCAGGCTCCGGAAAAAGCACGCTGCTCTATATTTTAGGAGGCCTGGACGCCCCCACGGCCGGCTCCGTCCTTCTGGACGGGATGGACATCTCCCATTTTACCGATGAAAAAATGAGCCGGCTGCGGCGTCAGAAAATCGGTTTTGTTTTTCAGTTTTATAATCTGATCCCCAATCTGAACGTGGAAGAAAACATTCTGCTCCCTCTGCTGCTGGATGGCAAAAAGGCAGCAGATTATCAGGACAGGCTGGCACAGCTGCTGGAAACCGTCGGTCTGTCCGACCGGCGCAGGCACACGCCCCGGGAACTCTCCGGCGGCCAGCAGCAGCGTGTGGCCATCGCCCGGGCGCTCATGGGCAGCCCTGAAATCCTCTTTGCCGACGAGCCTACAGGGAACCTGGACAGCAAAACCGGAGAGGAAATCATGGCTCTGCTCAGTGAAATCAACAAGGAACAGCACCAGACAATCATCATGGTAACCCACTCTCCCAAAGCGGCTGAAAGCAGTACACGGATCATCACCGTGCAGGACGGAACGCTTCTGTGCTCCTGAGGCTCTACAGCAGGAAATGCCCTGCAATACCGATAAGCGTGCCAAGCACAGCTGACATGATAAGCATGGGCGGAGCAGACTTCTTATCCTCCTTGGCCACCATGATAATGATGGGCAGAGCCATAGAAAGTCCGGTCACTCCGCCCTTCAGCCACCATGCCAGACTGAACAGGTCAATATCCAGGATGACAAAGGGAAGAATGAAATAAAATACGAAGGCCGAGGCAATGGAATGCCTGTCCAGCTTCATTTTAATCATGGGCAGAATATCTATTGCCCCGGCAATCATTCCGATGAGACAGGTAAGTAGAAAAGTTTTCATGGTTTTTCTCCTTCTTTATCGTTCAGGCATTTGAAACCCGGCCAGCGCACGGTTCAAAAAATCATTAAAGGGTTTCATTTTCAGGAAAATACCCACGGCCAAATCCAGAAAATCCTCCGTATTACGCACAACGGCGTCACTGACCAGGTATTCCAGATACCAGCTTTTCAATTTCAGATATTCGGCCTGGGGATGTTTCCTGTCATAGCCTGCGGGGACATTTTTCAGCGCCGTTCCCTGTACCTCAAAGGTATTCCTGAAATCCGGCGCCTGAAGCACCTGCTCCCATTCGCCAGGATGTTGTGCGATATAATTTCTTACCATCCCGGTTGCGTCTTTAAACATATCCGCAAAAAGGCCGCCTCCCAGAAAGGACTGCCCATCCGGCTTAATCATCAGATAATATCCTACAGGAACCGGCAGCTTCCCGCCGGAAGAGATGTGGGCGCGGAAGGCCGGATTGTAAGGAGATTTATCACGGCTGAAGCGGGTATCCCTGTTTAGCTTAAATGTCAGGTCCCGTGGATCGTTATGCAAAATACTGCTGTCCTTTTCCCCTATCCGCCAAATCAATTCCTGTAACAGCGCAATAAATTCCTCATTTGCCTCCTGATACTCCTTCTTATGGGCATGATACCATTCCCGGTTGTTGTTTCCGGCCAGGCCGGTCAGATAATCCAGAATAATCCCTGTGTTCATAAACTTCCTCCTATGTTTTTATGTTTGTATAAGCTTCGGCTTTTGCAGGAGCTGCCCAGAAGATATGACAGGGCGGATTCTGCATCGGTTCCCGTGCTTATAATTTTTCCTCCTATATTGTTAGACTGCGCGGCGGCGTCCGTGTGACAATAAATCTGTCTTTTTTAAAAATTAAGAATTTTGTGCAGTATTATTTAATTTTCCTATGCGAAAATGAATTTAATAAGATTAATCTTGAATTTGAAGCGATTAATTTGGATGACTTTAAGGAAGTGACTTTAAGAAAGAAGGCCGGGATATGTTGAATTCTAAAAAATTGACACGGGGATTGCTGATTGTATATCTTGCTGCTTTGATTTGGATTATAATCTTTAAAATGCAGCTGTCTTTTCAGGGGCTGCCGCATCTGAGAAATATCAATTTAATTCCTTTTGCCGAATCGATGGTTACAAACGGGAAAACAAACTACAGCGAAATCATCAACAACGTAGCGGCATTTATCCCTTTTGGTATTTTCATGGGTATGTTGTTACAGGGCCAGGCTTTCTTTAAGAAAGTTGCGCCCGTATTTTTGACAAGTCTGGCCTTTGAGGTAATCCAGTTTGTCTTTTCCATCGGTGCAAGCGATATTACCGACCTGCTCGCAAATACTTTCGGCGGCCTTATTGGAATTGGGTTCTTTTTCCTTCTGGAAAAAGTATTCAAAAGGAATACGCTGAAAATCCTTAACCTAATCTGCCTGGCCGGAGGAATTATTTTAGTTTTGTTTATTGGACTTTTGGTGCTTGTGAATCTATAATATATAGGTAGCAGTTCAGAATGCGGGACTATTGGTGCAAAAGCGGGTGTTAAGCTTGCTTATAAGACTGTTTTACACCAATATTCACCTCGGATGAACAATCCGAGGTTTCTTGCATGGCAACGTCATTCAAGAAAATGCTCCGACCTGAACAGATACATACATAATAACTATAATATTTAATAGCAGGAGAAAAAATATGCAGACTATTGTTATACTGTTAGATCCCGGAAAACTTATAAATCCGGACTTGGACTTGCGTTACCTGATTCCCGATCGAATTGGGGAATTGACGGATGGCGCCATTCAGGATAATGGATATGATTATATCGATCGAGAAGGTTCCGGCCCTCTTTTGGGAATCTGGCTTGAAACCGGGGACGCCGCCCAAAGCTGGCCGGCCATAGCAAAACTTTTTCATGAAGAGAAGTTTTCCGATAATGATCTTTCCCTTTCAGCAGAAATCTATATTAGCGAAAAGGAAGCTGCGGACGTGGAGGATTGTACATTAGTATATCCTTTATGAATATCCCCTGATTTCCGTATCACCCATCTTATGGCAGAATCCATACCAGCATATGGATGTAATATGCCCTATATATTTTTCAATCAACGAAAACGCACTATTCTAGCAGGCTTTTCCCGCAAATTTAAGTTGGAAACAGGTGTGTCTCCTCGGAAATACAGACATCTTTACCAAAATACCGATAATGCTTAATAGCGCTACTTTTATCCAGTTGTCTCCGCTGCTCCCTCTGCACAACGCCTCCCGGGCCATCCCATACGGTCAGCGGTTATTTTCCGCCATAACGCCAACCAGCTTGTGCGGCACATACATTTCCTCCAGAAAAGTGATCTCCTCTTCCGTCAGCTGCACATCAACTGCTTTTGCCGCCCCTTCTATGTGATGGATTTTCGTCGCACCCACTACCGGGGCCGCCGTTTTCTGCAAAAGCCATGCCAGAGCTATTTCTGTCAGGGTAACCCCCTTCTGTTCCGCCAGCAGTGCGGCCCGTTCTATTATTATCTGATCCAGCGCCTGTGTACTGCCGTACTTCTGACGTGCATAGCTATCCTCCTCCAGGCGCTTCGATTTTTCTCCCGGAAGCTTAGACAGCCGTCCCCCCGCCAGCGCACTGTAGGGCGTCAGCGCAATGTTCTCTTCCCTGCAGTAAGGTACCATCTCCCGCTCTTCTTCCCGGAAAATCAGATTATAGTGCCCCTGGACGGATACAAATTTTGCAAATCCTTCCTTTTCCGCCAGCGCATTCGCTTTCGCCAGCTGCCATGCAAAGCAGTTTGAAATACCGATATAACGGGCTTTTCCTGCTTTTACCACAGCATTCAGCCCCTCCATAATCTCGTAAAGCGGCGTCCCATAATCCCACATATGATAAATATACAAATCCACATAATCCATCCCCAGGTTCTGAAGGCTTTTATCCATCATATGCATAATATGCTGCTGTCCGGGAATGCGCCTCGTCCAGTGTCCACGTATGCTGTCCTTTTCCGGCATCGCCAAAGCCCATGCAGCCCATACAGATACGGGATACCCGCAGCTTTGAATTTCCAAGCTTTATATATTGCATTTATTTTTTCCCCTTCTTCATCTCATGCCGCAGATAATCCATACGCTCCAGCTGCCTTTCGCGGAAATGGATTTCATCCAGGGCCTTGCTCCGCTTGGCATCAAGCATTTTCATCCTTTCGTTTTCCGTGGACTCTCCGGCAAGCATCAGCCTCATATAGCTCTCCACCTCTTCCGGGCTAAAACCGATATCATGCAGCGTCATAATCATTCCAAGGCGCTCCAGATCCTGGTCGTCATACTGCCAGTCCCCCATTACCTGTCTTACCGCCCCGCACAAGCCCCAGCTTTCATATTCACTGAGGATTTCCGGCGGAATCCGGTAACGTTCGCAGGCTTCCGATTTTGTCATATCCTCACGCCTCCTCTCCCATTGGTTCTTTTCTGATACATTTTTTCACATGCCTGATAAATGCCGCCGTTGCCGGCGAAAACACCTGGTTTTTCTTCCATGCCAGCACCGAACCGGTTTCCAGGCCGGGGGAAAGCGGTACAAAGCATAAATTGTCGTAGCTGCTTTCCAGCCTCAGCGTCAGCGCCTCTCCCGCTCCTTTATCCACCATCATGGCCGTATTATAAAGAAGGTTATGGGTAGAAAAAATATCTACCTGATCCGCATATTCGCCAAACCAGTTTGCCAGCTCATTTTGCACCAGTTCCCGGCCCGATGCCATCAGCGGCCGTCCAATCAGATCCTCTGGCCGGACTGCCTTTTTTTGTGCCAGCGGGGAATCCTTCCGCACAAGAATCCCCCATTCCTCCTTTAATGGCATACGGATAAACTCATATTTGCCGATGTCCACAGGCTCCAGCAGCAGCCCCATATCAAGAAGTCCCTGCTCCATCCTGTCCTTGATATTGTCCGCGTTGCCGCTGAAAATATCGTACTGTATCATAGGATATTTTTCCCGGAAGGAGGAAAGCAGCTCCGCCAGGCAGCCGCTGCTTCTCAGTTCCCCGCTGCCGATGGCAATTTCACCGATAATGCTCTCCTCCTCGTGGGAAACCTCCCTTTTTGTTTTTTCCGCAAGCCGGAGCAGCTCCTGTGCCCGGCGCTTCAGCAGCATTCCTTCATCCGTCAGAATAATGCTGTGGCTGCTGCGTTCAAACAGCTTTACCCCCAGCTCCTCCTCCAACTGCATCAGCTGCCTGGAAAGCGTAGGCTGGGTCACGTGCAGAAGCGACGCGGCCCTGGTAATGTTTTCTTCCCTTGCAGCCATCAAAAAATAATTCAGTACCCGAAGCTCCATATCCGCCAATCCCTCCCGGCCGAAAGCCTGTCCGTTCCCAATCGCCTTACTCTGTGACTGCCCTCAGGCATCGCATATCCTGCTTAACCCTGCAGCCGCGCCGAAAAATCCGCCATTGCCTCCGATATTTTTATCTGCTGGGGACAGACTGCCTCACAGCTTCTGCAGCCAATACAGGCGTCCGGCCTTTTATCCTCCGGCACCGCCATCAGCGCCATCGGCGCAATAAAGCCTCCTCCTGTAAAGCAGTGCTCATTATACAGCTCCAGAAGGGCGGGAATATCCAGTCCCTTCGGACAATGGCTCACACAATAATGGCAGGCGGTGCAGGGCAGGGCAATCTTTTTTACCATACGGTCCGCCACTTCCAACAGCGCAGCCATTTCCTTCTCATCCAGCGGCTTATCCTCTTCAAAGACAGCGATATTTTCCTGCATTTGCTGAAAATTGGACATTCCGGAAAGCACCATGGTCACCCCGGGGATTGACTGAAGGAACCGGAAGGCCCATGCGGGAATCCCCTCCTCCGGGCGAAGCCCCTTCAGGACAGCGGCATTCTCATCCTCCAGTGACGCCAGTTTTCCGCCGCGCAGAGGCTCCATGACCCAGACAGGGATATGATGCTCCTTCAGCAAATCGACCTTTGCCCTGGCATTCTGGAACGACCAGTCCAGATAATTGAGCTGGATCTGGCAGAATTCCATATGCTTGCCATAAGCGTCCAGAAAGCGTTTCATAATGTCATAGCTTCCATGGGCGGAAAATCCCAGATGACGGATACGCCCTTTTTTCTTCTGCTCCATCAGGTAATCGAAAATACCGTATTTTTCATCCAGATAAGCATCAATATTCATTTCACATACGTTGTGGAACAGATAAAAATCAAAATAATCCACTCCGCATTTTTCCAGCTGTGCTTCAAAAATGCTTTCCACCTTGTCCATGTTGGATAAATCATAGCCCGGAAATTTGGTGGCCAGATAAAAGCTTTCCCTGGGATACCGGCTCAAAGCCTCCCCCATCACGGTTTCGGAATTACCGGCATGGTAGCCCCATGCGGTATCATAATAATTGATGCCATGCTTCATAGCATAAGCAACCATTTCAGCAGTTGCTTCCTTATCGATCTGCGCGTCATTTCCATCAATCACGGGCAGACGCATGGCCCCCATACCCAGGGCAGATAACTGTAAGTCCTGAAATTCGCGGTATACCATTTTTTCTTCCTCCTGTTTCTTTGCAGTTTCGCCGCCTGCTAATCAAATTGAATGCTTCCTTTTCTGTTTTTATTGTAAATTCACTTTATGCCAAAGGCAAATACTTAAAAATAATACATAGTTATACCTTTTACGAATATCTCCGCCAGCCAGCCTTTTCAAGCCAACGATCCAGTCATCCATTCTCCCGTAAATACCATGCAAAAAACGGTACCGGAGCCTTCTTAAGCCCACAATACCGTTTTCGTTATTTTTGCATTACTGCTTCCCATACACTGCAATTTCCTGCTGCTGCCTGGAATCATACTCTGCCGCCGCTTCTTCCGCGCTCATTCCCCGGCAGACCTGCTGGCTCAAATCCCGCACCGTATCCCATACGTTAAAATGCAGACGGAAATCCTGATTGGGAATCTGCCCGCCGCCGGCCACGCATGCAATAATCGAATCCGACTGGGGGATATCCGGTGCTGTGGCATTTTGGGAAGAGGATATCTTTCCAAGGCTTGCAGCAAAGGAATCCAGCGTTTCCGTCTGGCCCAACGCTTCAACGATGGCAATGGCCGCATCCAGATGCTCCGAACCCGGATTGACTGCAAGGCGCTGATCCGCGCCGACCACGCAAATGGAACCGTTTTCCAGCACCGGCAGCGGCGTCATCTTTATTTCAAACGGATACCCTTCAAAAGTGACGCCCCGATAAAGCGCACATATGAAAGCACAGTTTCCTTCCGCAAAAAAAGCCTTTTCTTCATCACCCAAGGGCGCCATGCCGAGCGCGCCTTCCGGATCCATATAGCCCCGATCAATCAGCAGCCGGAGAAAGCTGAAGCCTTTTTCCATATACTCGCTGATCGCCGTCTCCCCGTTTGACAATGCCTCCAGCTTCTTTTCTGAATCAGCCTCCTGGTAAACATCATAAAGTCCTGCGCACATCACCGGCACCGTCAGGGCAAAATCCTTGTTCGCCCCATATGGAAGTATTCCGTTTTCCTTCAGAGTCTCACACACATTCAAAAATTCCTCCAGATTTTCCGGAACCTCCAGGCCGTACTCTTTCAGCATGTCCACATTCCAGACAAAACCGAAACAGGTATATGTAAGCGGAATGGAAAATACCTTTCCGTCATAGGTGCTCTGTATCAATGCATCATCTGACAGGTTCGACACACATTTCAGATCCGACATGTCGTAGATATACCCCTTATCATCAAACTCCAGCACATCCTCTGCCGGGATGAGGTATAAATCATCTGCGGTCCCTGAGGACAGGCGCTTTAGAAGAAGCTCCCGGTATGACAGCCCCTCTTCCGCATAATAGCCCGCAGAATCACTGTAAAGAGTTATGTTGGTGTTCCCGTCCCGGTTCAGCACCTTCCTGCAGCATTCTTCGATGGCTACAGAAACCGTTTCGTTTTGTGTAAACAGCTTCACAGGCGTTTCCGGAATGCTTTCGTCCAGATACACCTCCGGAGCGGATTGTTCCTTTCCGCAGCCTGCCCCCAGGAGAGCGGTTACCAATACAGCGCACAGCACACTTTTTCCCATCTTTTTCCCATTCATCACATTTCCCCTGATTTTCCCGTATTTAAAAACCGCCGGAGCGTGCTGTACAACTTGTCCAGCTCCACTGGTTTTCCTATATGTGCATTCATTCCCGCTTCCCTGCACTTGTTAATATCTTCCTTAAAAACATCCGCAGTCATGGCAATCACCGGAATCATGGCCGCATCCTCCCTGCCTGAATCCCTGATCGCTCTTACAGCCTCCAGTCCGTCCATTACCGGCATATTTACATCCATCAGTATGAGATGGTAATATCCGGGACTGCTGTCCAGATAATAATCCAGCGCCTCTTTCCCATTTTGCGCGCTGTCTACCACAGCGCCGCTGTTTTCCAGGAGCTCCACAATGATTTCCCGGTTCAGCTCATTATCCTCCGCTGTCAGGATTCTGATCCCCTGCAGGTTTTCCGCTTCTTCCGGCTGCAGTTTCGCTGTTACCGCTTTCTCCGTTTCCTGTTTTTCCGTTTCCTTATTTTTGTCCCATATGTAATATTTCATCTGCTCCAGAAGCTCTGTCCTGAAAATCGGCTTTGTCAGGAAGCCGTTAATTCCTGCCTCAAGAGCCTCCTCCTTCACACTTTCCCAATCATATGCGGACAACAGAAGAATGGGGACCTCGCTGCCCAGCCGCCCCCTGATCTGTCTTGCAGTCTCCAGACCGTCCATTCCGGGCATTCTCCAGTCAAGAATAACAACACAGTAATCATCCTTTTCCTCATGGGCCTTGTAGACCTGTTCCACCGCCGCAGGGCCATTATTAACCCAATTGGCGCGCACACCGCTTTCCTGGAGTATCAGGCCGATGCTTTCGCAGGCATCCCGATCATCATCCACGATAAGCGCCGAATAACCGGACAGCTCCGGGAATTCCTCCACCTGCTGCGCCGGCAGCTTCAGCGGAATTTCCACCGTAAAACGTGATCCCTCATGCTCCCTGCTTTCCACGCTTATCAGTCCGCCCATCAAATCCACAATACTCTTTGTGATCGCAAGCCCCAGTCCCGTGCCGGGAACCTGGTTCATCCTGCTGTCCTCCGCTCTTTCAAAGGGCAGGAAAATACGCTCCAGGAATGCAGGACTCATGCCGAAGCCGTTATCCTCTACCACAAAACGCATCCTTATGGTATCCGACTCCATCGGCAGCTCTGAAATCAGCAGGCGGATTTCACCACCCTCCTGCGTATACTTCACCGCATTTGACAACAGGTTGAGCAATATTTTCTGCAAATGCAGCGTATCGCTGATTACCGTGTCATGCTCCAGAATCCGTGACTGCATCCGCAGGCTCTGCCCCTTCTTATCCATATCAGGCTTGATAACGGACAGAAGATTTCCAATCAGGCTGGGAAGATGCACATTTTCTTCCTTGAGGCTGATCCTTCCGCTCTCGATTCGGGACATGTCCAGCACTTCGTTAATCAGAGACAGCAAATGTCCTGAGGCCGCCGTAATTTTGTTCAGACATGACTCTACCTTTTCCCTGTCATCCAGATTCTTTAAGGCGATATTCGTCATTCCTATAATTCCATTCATAGGAGTCCTGATGTCATGGGACATGGAGGAAAAGAAGGCCGTTCTTGCGCGGTTACTGTTCTGCGCCTGCGTCAGGGCATCCGCCAGCTGATCCCGCATATCATGCTCACTGGTCGTCTCATGAAATACCGCCAGATACTGTCCGTAATCCGCCGGTATCAGATGGACCGCAATCCAGCGTCTCACCTCATTTGGTCCGCTTCCAACCATGGACTCCCTTGTAATCTGCTCTCCAAGCGTCCCCCTCAGGAAGCCGTTCCTGGCCTCATCCTCCCGGGACATGCCGCTGGCATCAAACACCTGTCCGGGCCTTTCCATTACCTGCTGTGAGGTTATGCCAAGAAGCCCCGGCAGGTTATCCGACACCAGCTCCACCTTCTGCTGCTCCGGCGTATACAGCATAAATGCAAAATCAATATTCGCCGAAAGGTTCCCGAACAGCTTCTCCCGGTACTCCTTCTGCTTTACATCGGCCTTCATGGACTGTCTGCCCGCCAGCAGTGCTGAAATGGAAATTCCTCCGATAAGGAGCAGGCAGAACATACAGCACAGCATACAGATGATGGGCGTAGCCTCCTGCTGAAGGATCGAACGCGGTATAACCGTGAGAAGATAACAGCCCTCCGGCGCTTCTACAGGAAGGAAACCCAGCAGGGACTTCTGATCTTTATATACGATGGTAAGCGTTCCGCTTTTTTCTTCCTCCATCACCTGACGGAGCGTCTCCCGGACGGCATCTCCATTCCCCTGTTCTCCCAGATAGCTGAAAATGTCTTTTTCCCCTCCCGTTCCCCGGGAGCTGATAATGAATTTCCCATCGCTGTCCACTACAAAGGCGGAACCCGCCCCATTATGGAAGGTAAACAGGGTAGGAAGGTTATAATCATTGACAATCCGATCCGCATATACGGCCCCTACCTGCTTTCCATCCCTGATTACAGGGGACTGGTAGGTGAGCTGAAGCCGCCCGCTGGAACCGTAATAAGGGGCTGAAATACCGTTCTTCCCCTGAGAAAGGGATATCTCATCAAACTGAAAATCCGAGGCATAAATGGTATTTCCCTTACTGTCTGTTCCCTTCCCATCCATATTTATATATGAAAATTGATAAAAATCCGTAAAATCCGTATATTTACACAGCGTCTTCCCAACCATGTCCTCTTCTTCAAGGGCAAGCAGGTCTGCAAGGGTGTTTAACATTTCCTGATCCAAAGTGATCTTATTATTCAGCCCCTCGTTAATAACCCGGCTGGAGGTCAGAAGATTCTGATTGGCGCTGCGGTTCATTCTGCCGATAATCTGGATAAGAAAGAAACTGGAAACAGACAGGGCAATCACAAAAATCCCTGCTGATGCCGCCAGTATCGCGCCTGATTTCTTTTTTTCCTTCGCTTCAGCTTTCACTTACGTACCTCCGGGAAATTTTCATTTGTCTCCGATAGGCTGCTGCGGTATCCTCTTCCCTTTTTTCTGAAACTGCAGTGAATGGCGGAACAACTGTCCGGGCAGAAATATCCGTTACAAAATATCTTCAATATGATATAGTCTAGCACGAAATGAAACAATTGACTATATCCTTATGATTAATTATTACAAAAATAATGAAAAATCATAAAAAATCTGCGGCGTCTCCGGCCGCAGATTCTATTTTACCGTACTTTTACTCCTTATGCAGTTAATAAATATGTATCCGTCCCGCTGCTGTTTCAGCAATTTGATTCCATACGCGCTCTGATGCAGTTTTCCAGCATATCCACTGTTTTCTCAATTCCCAGCCTGCTGCTGTTGATGGAGAAATCATAATTTCTGGAATCTCCCCATTTGCCTTTGCAGTAATAATTATGGTAGGATTTCCTGTTCCAGTCCTCCCGCTTCATCATACGCCTGGCTTCCTCTTCGGATACGCCGTAGACCTTTCTGATACGCTCCGCCTTTACATCCGGATCTCCCAGGACAAATATGGAAACCAGGCCGTCGAAGCCCTTCAGAATCGTTTCAGAGCATCGGCCCACAATGACAAAGGATTCTCCTGCTGCGGCTTTCTTTTTCAGGTAATCAAACTGCATATTGGCAAGATTCTCCTGCATGGAATTGGAATATCCCCTTACCGTTCTGGAAAAAAGCCTGTTCTTCGGCCGTTCATCATACTTTTTCAGGCTTTCGTGAGAAATCTCCTTTTCCTCAGCAATGTGCTCCAGCAGGTTATTATC
The DNA here is from genome assembly GCF_003435485.1 of Eisenbergiella massiliensis. NCBI lineage: Bacteria > Bacillati > Bacillota > Clostridia > Lachnospirales > Lachnospiraceae > Eisenbergiella > Eisenbergiella massiliensis. The sequence goes on along the minus strand of NZ_QVLV01000027.1, from coordinate 11,628 downwards.
GTACAGCGGAAGCTCAAACCGTCTGGCCAGCTCCTCTGCAATCACATGGCCGCCGCTGCCGAATTCACGTCCTACGGAAATAATCAACTGTTTCCCCATAACACTTCCCCCAAGCTTAGTAGAATTCCGGCAGCCGAAAACTGCCGTTTCTTATATTTTAGCATTTTTACGGTTAATGGCAAGTGCATTTCTAACTGCCGGCCTGAAAATTGTTAATGAGTGGCAGCCCTGATATATTCTTCAAGCATCGTCACCGTGCCGTCAATACCCAGCCTGCTGCTGTTAATGGAGAAATCATAATTTCTGGAATCTCCCCATTTTCCCCTGCAATAGTAATTATGATAGGTTTTCCGTTCCCAGTCCTCCCGCTCCATCATATGCAGGGCCTCGTCCCTGGAAACGCCGTATACCTTCATCACACGCTCCGCCTTCTTTTCCTTATCCCCCAGGATAAAAAAGGAGATAAGGCCGGGAAAGCCCTTCAGCTTTGTTTCAGCACAGCGGCCTACCACCACAAAGGATTCTCCGCTCTCTGCCTTTTTTTTCAGATAGTCGAACTGCATATACGCAATGTTTTCCTGCGCGGAATTGGAGTAACCCCGGACCGTCCTGGAAAGCAGCCTGTTTTTAGGCTTCTCGTCATATTTTTTCAATTCTGTATGATCTATATTTTTCTCCTGCGCAATATGTTCCAGAAGATTGCTGTCATACAACGGCAAGCCGAATCTTTTGGCAAGCGCTTCGGCAATTACATGACCACCGCTGCCGAACTCACGTCCCACGGAAATAATCATCTGTCCGTCCATCAGTCTCTCCTTCCTAGAAATATCTGACATAAATACACAACATGGAGATCAGCATCACGAGAATGGTAGCCGGCGCCGCATATTTACAGTATTTTCCCCAGCCAATCATATGTCCTTCCTTGGCCGCCACGGAAATTCCCACAACATTGGCAGAAGCGCCGATGGGTGTTGCGCTGCCGCCGATATCGGTTCCCATAGCCAGCGTCCAGGCAAGCACGGAAAGATCCACGCCCTGTGCCGCCGCCAGGCTCCTGATAACCGGCACCATTGTAGCCGCAAAGGGGATGTTGTCCACAAAAGCGCTGGCAATGGCTGAAACCCACAGGACGATGGCGATCATGAGCATGGCGTTGTCACCGCTTATTTTTGCAATAAAGCCGGCGATCAGCTCCAGGATTCCGGTCTGTTCCAGTCCGCCTACCACAATAAACAGGCCGATGAAAAACAGGAGTGTCTTATAATCCACCTTTTTCAACAGGATTACAGCCTCCCTGCCCGCCGTAAGAAGGGTCACCACGCCGATAAAAACGCCTATGGCCGCCACAGTCAGCCCTGTCTGTGCATGTGTGATAAGGAGCACTACCGCACAGGCAAAAATGATACAGCTGATGATGAAATCCTTCTTATTTTCGATAGCATCCCTGGGATCCGGATAGGATACCGTCCCTTTTCCCGCCGCGCTCTGCCCCAGCTCCTTCCGGAAGCAGAAGTAAAAATAAGCAATGGTAAACACCAGGGCGATCAGTGCAATATAACCTGTGTTCGTAATAAAATCGCTGAAGGAATATCCCAGTGAGGTTCCCACAATAATATTCGGCGGATCCCCGCACATGGTGGCGGAGCCGCCCAGGTTGGCGCAGAAAATTTCCGAAATAATCATTGGAACCGGATTGAATTTCAGCAGACGGGCCAGCTCCACCGTGGCCGCCGCCAGAAATAAGATTACCGTAATACTGTCAATAAACATGGCCAGGATGCTGGACATTACCATAAAAGTAATAAAAAGCGGAATTGTCCGGTACTTTACAGCCTTTGCAATACGCAGGCACAGCCAACGGAAAAAGCCTGCTCTTCCCATGCCTTCCACCATTATCATCATTCCCGCAATAAAAAGAATCGTCGCCCAGTTAATTCCGGACGAGGATTCCGCCGCTTCCTTTGCCTGATACCAGAAGCCTGCCGTAAAAAAATCTCTCAGCGCCAGTGTGTTCCAGATTGCCGGCATGCTGTGCATGCTCAGGCCGAAAACCAGGACGATCATCAAAAGGCCGCATCCTAGGGATACAAGGTGCCGTTCAATTTTTTCCGACACAATCAATCCGAACATTGCCACAAAAATAACAACAGCTAATATCTGTGCTACAGTCATGTCCTATCTTCCTCCTCTTTACATATTCTGTCTTTATAATTTTGCAAGCCGGGACGGAACCACTCAGTTTCGCCCCGGCTTGTTATTATATTACAAAAAAACAAGGTTGAATATGGCAAAAACTTACAAGCTTTTTCTTCATTTTTCTACCGCAGACTGCATATAAAAATACCTTACACGCTTAAGAATCGTGATTTTGCGCTGTTTTTTGCGGATTCCTTCTTTTTTTCAGGCAGTGTTAACATTTTGCTAAAAATTCTGCAAGTCTTAAACCGGCCTTTGATGTATATAATGAAAGAAAAACCGGAATCAGACACATGAACAAACTTGAAAAAATCAAAGGGCTGACGGGGGTGCTTTTTCTGTTTGTCCTGGCCTTCCTTGCAGGCCGTTTTCTGGCAAAGGCCATGGACACCAGAAGCACAATGGCGCCGGCGGTCCTGCCTGCGGAAGGGAACTGGGGACTGAGCTTTCAGGAGGACGGAAAACCGCCGGTTGCCAATGCCACCTATGAGGAGCTGGCGAAATATGATGCCTTTTACGCCGAAAATACACAGGATAAGGTTCTTTATCTGACCTTTGACTGCGGCTATGAAAATGGGAACACGCCGGCAATCCTGGATGCATTGAAAAAGCATAACGTAAAGGCAACCTTTTTTGTGGTGGGAAATTATCTGGAAACCAGCCCGGATCTGGTAAAACGGATGCTGGCAGAGGGGCACATCGTGGGGAATCACAGCTACCATCACCCGGACATGTCCCGGATGGACAAAGACGCTTTTGCCAAAGAACTGGGAGATTTGGAAGCGCTTTATGAGCAGACCACAGGGCAGCCGATGATGAAGTTCTACCGGCCGCCCCAGGGAAAATACAGTGAAAATAATCTCCAAATCGCAAAAGATCTGGGCTATAAAACCTTCTTCTGGAGCCTGGCTTATGTGGACTGGGATCAGGATAAGCAGCCGACCCACGAAGAGGCCTTCGATAAACTGCTCAAAAGGGTACATCCCGGAGCCATCGTGCTGCTTCATAATACCTCAAAAACAAATGGTGAAATACTTGATGAGCTGCTCACAAAATGGGAAGGGATGGGTTACAGCTTCCGTGCCCTGACAGAGCTGCCCGGGGTGGGAAACAGCTGATGGACGGCAAAAGGCCCGCTTCTTTTCTTGCAGGTCTGGCTTCCTGCCTGAAAAGAAGCGGGCTTTCCGCCATCCATTTTTGCATTGATGCTTTTCTGTGCTATTCCTGTGAAGCACTATCCTCCACACGCACAATCCTTACATCGTATTTTGCAAGCATATCTCCCGCCTTTACCGTCTCCCCGGTCAGCATATCCATATGGCCTGCGAGAGCGGGAGGGACCGGCAGCGCCTTATCCTGGAAATTTATCACAAAATAGAAGCTGCATCCATCTTTTTTCCTGCAAACCGCCTCCAGTCCGTCCGTTCCTTCAAGCACTGGCTTTACCTGTGCATCCGAAACGGCGCTTTCCAGGATCTTTTCAAGCCCTTCTTCCATTCTTGTTCCTATATAATAGGTTATACCGTCACCATACCTGTTTTTTGTCACAGCAGGCATATCCCTGTAAAAATCCTGACCATATCTGGCAAGACATTCGGCGCCTTCCAGATGCATAAGCTCACATAACAGCCCGCAGGAGGCTTTTGTGCCGTCCTGGAAAATCACCTCATTTGACTGCTTCGGTGAAAGCGCATCTATTTCCTCCACCCACACGCCGGCAAGGGTTCTCAACGGCCCGGGATAACCTCCCAGGTAAACATTATCCGATTGATCCACAATACCGCTCATATAGGTGGTGACGAGCACGCCGCCCTGCTCCACGTATTTCTCCAACGCTTCCTTTACCCCTTCCTTTACCATATAAAGCACAGGGGCAACCACCATCTTATATCTGCCGAAATCCGCATCACAGGGGATCATATGTACCGCAATATTTCTGTCATAGAAGAACTGGTAATACTGCTGAATCTGATCCACATAGGTCAAATCCTCGGACGGCCCGCTTGTATATTCCAGCGCCCAGTAATTATCCCAGTCAAAAACAATTCCCACCTCTGCTTCATTTACGGCTCCCAACGTGGCATTGCCCAGCTTCTCCAGCTCGGTCCCCAGCTGCTTTACCTCCCGGAATACCCTGGTATCCTCCGTCCCCGCATGTGCAATGACCGCGCCATGGAATTTTTCACAGGCCCCTTTGCTGCGGCGCAGCTGGAAAAACTGTATGGTATCCGCTCCCCGCGCCAGCGTCTGATAGCTCTGCGCCCGCATCTGGCCCGGACGTTTCAGGGAATTGTATTGCTGCCAGTTCTGCTGGCTGGGCGTCTGCTCCATAAGCATGAAGGGAGCATCCTTTAGCCCGCGCATCAGATCGTTCCTTAATGCTGTATAGCTCCAGGGCGTATCATAACGGGGATAATTGTCCCAGGAAACGATATCCATCTCCTTCGCCCATTTAAAATAATCCAGCCCTTTATAGGTTCCCATCAGATTCGTCGTGATCGGCGTTTCCTTATCATAACGGCGGATGGCATCTCTTTCCATAGTAAAATTAGCCAGTATGCTGTCCGACATAAAACGACGGTAATCAATGGAAATTCCTGCAAATGCGGTTTTGCCAGTGCCTATCCCCTCGCTCAGTGCATTAGGCAGCACGATTTCATCCCAGTCATAAACGGTGTGTCCCCAGAATTCCATGTTCCACGCCGCGTTGAGCGCTTCCAACGTTCCGTATTTCTTGCGCAGCCAGACACGGAAAGCCTTTTCGCAGTGTTCACAGTAGCATTCCCCGCCATATTCATTATTCACATGCCAGCAGGTGACGTGAGGATTGCTTCCATAACGCTCGGCCAGTCTGGATGCCAGTGCCTCTGCGTATTTCCGGTAGATTGGAGAGTTGGGGCAGGCGTTGTGTCTCTGGCCGAATTTATGCTGTCTTCCTTCATAATCCGTCCTTGCCACCTCCGGATAGTTCTTTACCATCCATGCCGGAAGCGACGCTGTGGATGTGGCAAGCACTATATCATAATTCTCACGGCTGAGCATGTCCACAATATCATCCAGCTGTTCAAAATCATAGGTCTCCTCCGAAGGCTGAAGCCTTGCCCAGGAAAACACATTCACTGTAGCGCTGTTAATCCGCGCATCCCTGAAAATCCTCATATCCTCATCCCAGATTTCCCTGGGCCACTGGTTCGGATTATAATCCCCTCCGTATAAAATCCTCTTAAATTTTCCTTCCATCCTGTCTTTCCCTCTCTTTACATAAATTTACATTGCCGCAGGACTCTTCCCCCAGCTTTACTGACATTATATTATGGATGGACAACGGTATGTGTAACATGTTAAACTAAAAAATATAACATTTCGAAACAGGAGAAAAACCATGCCAATCATTTTCAGGAGCGCGCCTGTCAGCGAGCCTTTCACTTTTGATTCCGTAGGCAACCACTGGAGCCAGGAAAGCGTACGGCGCCCCAAAGGCTATCCGCTCTACCATTATCTGCAGACGGAAAAGGGCTGCGGGCGAATTGAAATCCAGGGAAGAAAATATCTTCTGAATGAAGGGGAGGGCGTTCTTATCGCACCTTTTACAGAGCATGCCTATTCCGGCAAAACAGACAGCTGGTTTACCCTTTTTGCCACCTTTGCCGGAACAATAGAAAGCAGTATTGTCACAATGCTGGGAAACAGATCCGTCATTTTTATTGAAAAAGATCAGGGCGCGCAAATCGCTGCCCTGATCCGGGATGTGATGGAAAAATATGAAAATCCTCCGGTAGATGAAAAATCCCTTTCCGCCGACTGTTACCGGCTGCTGATGTATTTCGTGGACGGCGTATATACCCGTGACCTGATTAAAGACCCTCTCTATGAGAAATATGTGGCTCCTGTGGTAAAAGAGATCGAAACAAATTACGGGCAGGAGCTGACAGTGCTGGATTTAAGCCGTCAGGTTTTTATCACCCCCCAGTACCTCTCCCGTCTGTTCGGCCGTTTCCTTGGTTGTTCAGCCTATGAATACCTGACCGTTTACCGGATCAATAAGGCAAAGGAATTCCTCCTGACCTTTCCGCGAATGAGCGTACAGGATATCGCACAGAGAGTGGGCTTTACCGATGCCAGCCATTTTATAGCCAGCTTTAAAAAAATGACCGGGCTAACGCCACTGGAATTCCGGAAGCTGAATTAATTCCGTCCGTTTTCCCGGAGCCACGGCAGCCCCATTACAAATGCTTACCAGCTGCGAACCCCTATAATATGCAGGAAACGCGACTTTGGGTAGATATACGTATCCAGCGGCCTCATATAGGCGTCATAGGTATGGGCAGCCACATAAATGCGGCCGTCCTCCACGGCGACAATCACCGGGCTGTGATAGTACCCGTTCTGGTTTCCCAGCTGCACAATATCACCGGGCACTGCGCCTGCGGCGTCGGTTGCAGCGGCATATGGCCCGACGGATTTATTCCCTGTGAGGAAATTATAAAGATACTGCACTCCTGTCCAGCTTGGCGAGCGGTCCGAGCTGCTGTTATAGTACCAGCCCGTCACTGGCGTATAATTCATGACGCCGCTCCCCGCATAGATACACTGGGAAGCAAAATTGGTGCAGTCCCCTCCCAGTTCTTCAAAATTATAATATCGGGGATTTCTTCCAAGCGCCCATTGCTTTGCATATTGCAGCGCCGCCTCTCTGCGGTATTCCATTTCCTTCAGCATGTATTTACCCTGTTTCTTTTACTTTACCATATAATATACCGGAACTGGCGCCGATGCTCCTGATCTTCGGAATCTGCCTGTGCTGTCCGCAAGAAAGTGATTCCTGAGCACCGGAAGACTAAAATAAAATCAGCCGGATGCTGTCACACTTACTGCATCCGGCTGAATCGCTTCACTTCCGATCATTCTAATCTGCTTTATTAATATCTTTGTATTCTATTATAAAAAGATTGTCCATCAGAAATGTCAGTTCAATACTGCTATACTCTGTTTTCCATATGTAGGTAGAAAGATCCTGACTGTGATCACCATATAATTCATCAAATTTCTTTGTATATTCTTCAATCAGAGAATTATCGGTGTAAGAACTGCTGTCAAGATTCGTGATAAATAAAGCTACCTGATCTAATGAATCATTTTCAAACTCATAAGATAATATGCAGTTTACTCCTTCTTTTCCCTCATAATTCTGCAAATCAACAGTAATTTTGCCATCCTTTTCAATACTGATTACATCATCGTCTATTTGTTTTTTGACTTCTTCATATGATGTTCCCCATTTCAACCCATTATAATAACCACTCTTATCCGTTTTATTGGCGGACCTGTAAACTATAAATCCAATCAGTGCTGCCGCCAAAATAACAATCGCTGTTATAATTATTATCATTTTCTTCTGCTTATTGTTGTTGGATGCCGCAGCCGAACCCGCAACAGGACATCCGCATTTGGGGCAAAAAGAAGCTTCTCCGCTTATCTCTGATCCACATTTTGAACATTTAATTAATGCCATAGAATTAATCTCCCTTATGTACTCTTATTATTTTTCTGTCTTCTTATACGTTATCCGGCTTCTTTTTTTGTCCTCCTCAGCAAAACCTTTCCGCAATAGGTACTCTTTTGAACCTTGCCGGAAATTTCCTGTCCGCACTCAGGTACCTTAATCATAACCATAAATAATCCCCCTTCATATGGCAACATGTACATCATAAACTGAATTATACCTGTCCCTTTATGCAAAGTCAATCAAATCAATCCCTGTTCCGCCTTGGTAAAATAAGGCGGAATCACCTGCTGCTTTCTGCTTACTATTTCTCTGCGTAATTGCGCTGCCATTATCATTAAAAATATTTCAAAAAATCCGTTGCCATGAGCAATAATTGCTTCTATACTCATAAAGATGGAAGCATTTCAGTCAGATGATTTTCAGGAAAGGCAGAAACAATGGAAGATTTTCTTTTTTATAAAATGGACAGCACCTGCATGCCCGTAGTTAAATTTACAAATAAAGTGAGCGTAAAACCGCCTCACATCCATATAAAAAGACAAACAGAGGAATTCATACTTTATTTTGTACTTTCAGGGGAAATGTATCTGAAGGAAGGGAGCCGCGAATATGCGCTGAAGCCCGGTGATATGCTCATCCTGGATCCTCATCTGGTACACTGCGGCACAAAGGCTTCCTCCTGTACGTATTTTTACATACACTTTTATCATGATCGGATGGCAGAATGCTCCGCACCGGAGGAGCTGGTAAAAAACGAGCTTGTCAGCAGCCGTTTTGCCGCGCTTCAGACAGATGAATGTTCCATCCGTAAAAATCCGGCTTCCCCCATTCTGCTGCCAAAGCACATGCATATCGGCCAGCCAGGCGCTGTAATGCAGCTGACGGAACTGCTGGAACAGATCAAGGCTTCCCACTACAATCATCTGGAGCATTTTCAGCTGAATACCGGGTGCCTGTTTCTGCAGTTTCTCATTCTTCTGTCACGGGAACTGACCGATTCCTGTCTGTATGAAGAAAACTTCGGGCTTACAGGCCGTTCCACACGGATTATCCATGATATCCTTACTTTCTTCCAGAGCAGCTACACGGAGGAAATTACCAGCGCCCTCATCGAACAGAAATACGGCTGTAATTATGATTATATCAACCGTTTATTTAAGAAAGCCACAGGGAAAACGATCCTTGCTTACCTGAATGAGCTTCGGATTTCCAAAGCCAGGCAGCTGCTGTCGGACGGCACCAGCAGGATTTCCGACGTGGCTGAAAAGTGCGGATTCAGGGATATTTATTATTTTTCCAGGGTATTCAAGAAATACACTGGCACTACGCCCGGCGCTTATTCCAGAAAATACGGCCTGTCCGGCAAAAAAATGCCGCTTGCCCGAAATATGTCCGTACCGCGGGAATAGGTATTATCCGGCGCTTATACATTATACGCACTTTCCCGCTTTCCGCTTTGGCTCTCCAAGCAATTCCCTGACTTCTTTATTGGTGATGCAGTACCTTTTGGCAATCCTCTTCAGATCTCTGCCCTGCCTGTGTTCCTCTCTGATATCGGCAGCATTCCATTTGTGCCTGACTGGGGGATTCATAAACTTTTCCAATGTATTTGCTCCTTTACGTTTGTCTCCATTATGACATGATATCAATTTGTGTTTGAATAACATCTTTCAGCAGATTTATATCATATCCTCTCATTTTTACCCGCCTGTAATCTTTCCGGAATTGTCCGGCTATTTCTAACTGTAACATCTTTTACCATCGATTTCTGCGTCAGATTCTGCAAACAATTCACGGGCAGGGGGATAGCTTTTAATGGAGATATCACCATTAATAATATCTCCTTCTTCCTGCATGGCGGCTTCTGTCTCCGCGTTGTACCGGGACAGCTTCCTTACGAAAGGCAAGCCTGCTTCCATGATAGATTTGCGTAAATAATATTGATTACATCATTAACTGTAATACCAAAACAGGCAAAAAGTTTTTCTGCTCCGGCTTTTGTTTCTGGATCAATGCAACCGTTGATATTAACTGTCTTGGCCATTATGCTCACCGCCTTTTATAAAGGAAAAGAGGGCGGTTTCCCGTCCTCTAGCCATCATAATGTCCACGGCATGATAGTATTTCCAAAACATTGTCATTGATACGATAAACAAAGCGGTTTGTATCATCAATACGTCTGCTCCAAAAGCCGCTCAAATCTCCCTTCAGCGGTTCAGGTTTACCAATACCATCAAAATTCCCTCGCTCTATATCCTTTAGCAAGGCATTGATACGTTTCAACGTTTTTTTATCTTGTGTCTGCCAGTACAGATAATCCTCCCAAGCTTCATCAAACCATACTTTTTCATTCACCCTCTACCTCAATTGGCTCATGCTCTACGCCTTTTCCGGCATTAAGGGCGGCAACACCGCGTCGCAAGTGCGCCATATTGCTTTCGGAATAGAATGGATCAGCAGACAATTCAAAGGGTATACGCCGCTCTCTGGCAACCTTTTTCAAAAAGATATTGATTGCAGTTGACATACTCAAACCAATGTCATCAAAGGTTTGCTCAGCACCACGCTTCACATCATCATCAACACGTAAACTAATCTGTGCCATAAAATTCCTCCTTTCTTGTTCTTTTATTGTACCACGTATATCAGCAAAATACAAGCATTTCAATATACATATGCTTGTTTCAATGTGATATGACTATCTGTCAGTGTTTGACACAAAATAATAATAAAAATGTAGTCCATAATTATGTCGAATTTTGCCATCACAATCTCCGTCAAACATTTGCATCATAGGCCAAATCACACTGCTTACCTCCTAAAAACATCAATTTTCTTCACTCTCTATTTGATTCTTCATAAAAAAATTAACTACATTTTCCAACACTTTCTACTTTAATTGAAGTGCGCCTGTAAATAGTCACATGGTATCCGACTTTCTAAAATCACGCAATAAGGAATCATAACGAATTTAAGAAGTTCGCGGAAAGCCTTGATTTCAAGCCGTTTTACTGCGATACTTATAAGAGTTTATAAAATGGATTCAAAGCTTTCAATCAAAAAATATCACTTGAAAAAAGCTTATTTTAAAGGAGGTTCTTCATGAAAATCACATGCATTTCAGGCTCCAACATATTAAACAGCAAAGCTGAAAGCACCTCCCTGCAGCTTTGCGCAGTCATTGCCCAAACCGCCGCCAGGAAACACATCTCCTGCGAGATTATCGACCTGCGTAGCTATGCGCTTTCCCCTTGTACCGGCTGCGGCTGCTGCTTCAGCACCCGACGCTGCCATATGGATGCCGGTTTTAATGAGATCTACGAAAAACTGACACTGTCGGACTGTATTTTCTTCATTTCCCCCCACTACGCCCCCATCCCCGCCAAGGTAAGCATGCTTCTGGAAAAAATGGAACAGATCACCTTTCTTCACTGGTGGAAGGATAATTCCTACCGTTCGGAACTGTATCATCTTCCCGCAGGGATTATCTCACATGGCGGCGGTGCGCAATGGGCGCTGAAAAGCTATAAAGCAATGGTAAACGACACGATAGCAAATGCACTGGAAACAATTCAATGCAGGGTAATCCCCTTTGATTCCGAATGGAATACCGGCATTTCTCTTCCTATCTCCAAAATCGAGGAAACAGACAGCATCTTCCCGGTTCAGAGATACGACTGGGATTCCATAAGGCAGAAACTGGAGGAATACATTGAAATTGTCCTGCGGGAAACACTGTGAGCGCTATGAAAAGAATCTTTCTAATTCATAAAATATCTTTACAAAAGCAGCTTTGGGAGGTAGCATAAGCCTAACACAGACATACTGCCGCCCGGAATGCGCCGGCAGCTGTTTCATTTCAGTGAAGGATAAGGAGCATTCCTGTAATTCAGAAATAACGCCAATTGAATAAAAAAGAACCT
>NZ_QVLV01000026.1:0-84217 GCF_003435485.1 Eisenbergiella massiliensis | reverse complement strand
TCATTACTATTTGTGCCGCGCCCGAAGGCGCGCGGAATGGAGATTAGTATGAAATTTTATTGAGAAGAGGTCTAGCTGATAATTGATCTAATACTTTTTCTTTACGAATGAAGGTCACTTGTCCACCTAGTCCGCCTGGTGTTATTCCGTCCATATAGTCCACAAAATATAGTATAAATAGCACTAAACAACACCAATCAGTAGTGGTCGGAATTTCATTTCATAGTAGGAAACGAAATACTCCACCGCATTGTTGGAAAAAAATTCTTTAAATTCTCCATATAACTGGCCTGCTAATGTCTTGTTATGGGCAATAATCAAGGTTGGCTTATTCAGGGCCCGGATAACATTGGCCATGGTAAAGGTCTTACCGGATCCGGTAACACCAAGTAATGTCTGAAACTGATTGCCTTTCTGAAAACCTTTCACCAGTTCGGCGATGGCGTAGGGCTGATCACCGGTTGGTTTATATTCTGATACTAATTCAAAATGATCCATATTTATCTCCATATTGTGCAAATCTATTACACTAAGTTTAAAGGATATTAACGCATTTTATTGCAAAAAAAGCATTTTAAAACGCATTTATTTTATAATACAATCCAGCGACCAGACTTTTTGCTACCCTCATGTTTAATCTGTCCAGATTCAACCATCTTTTTTATAGTTCTTTTCACACTGGATAATGAAACTCCTATTATTTCTGCCATTTGAGGTTGACTGATATTTGAATTCATTACTAAAATATCAATTATTCTTTTTTCAAGCAAAGTTTTCTCATACCCAGTTGAATTTATCGGTTCATTTATCGGTTCATTTATCGGTTCATTTTGGATTTTTGAACCGTTATTTCCCTGTGATAATTGCTTCTGAACGAATGGCAATATTAAAATCGTTCTATCCGGATTATACTGCTCTTCAATCACTGGCGTTTCCCAGCCCTGTGATTTCCAAACATCAAAAATATCTGGCACCCCACTACCAGCACGCTCACCGATTCCAATGATATTAAACATCTTCATCAGCGCCTTATTTCTAGGATCAGATATTCCACCTTTCAGCATCTGGTTTTTTCCGGTTCGGATATATCCCGGATTCTCCATAATCACATGCTCAGCATCTTTCCGAATCACAATGCCACGTGGCACAAAAAAGTCTGTATTAGTCAAGCAGTTGGCAAGTGCCTCTCGCATTGCCTTATGCACTGGTATATCATCAATTCTGGTAATTCCATCCAACTTGAACGGAATCTTTAGATCTTTTGTGATTTTGCTGTTCACACGAAAAAAGAAGCCGAATAAATTTCCTGTCCAATCACCAGAGCTTGACTGCAGACGATCGGTCCATCTGATTGTTGGATCAAGCATTTCTCTATAATCCAAAAAGTATTCCTGATACTCGTAAAGAATCTTATACTCCTCGCCAAACATCAAAAGGCCTGCTCCGGTTGGACGAATCCGTTTATCGGTACGTGATTGTCTGGCAGCCCCAATCTGCTCTAAATACTCTGCATCCGAAAGTTTTTCCCACACATGATTTGGACGCAGCGCTACATGTCTGCTGCGATAGGCATGTATGGTATCCAAATTCAAATCACTGATTTCCAACTCATCCAACACCTTCATATCCGATGTTTCTTCTGTCTGATCTCAAAGCATGGCACGTACTTCACCTGGAGTGCAATGATAATCACCCTCTCCATTTCGTCGGAATGTTCCGCCAAATAAATTGTCATTCAGGTAAACCGGTTTTTCCTCACGTGTTGCCTGTGGCACATGAATAGACATAACAACATCGTCATGAATCTCATATGCTTTTACATCCTCATCTGTAAGCAGGTTAATACTGACCTTCTTTCTATCATTGATTACATTCCAGAAATCCTTTTTCAATTTTTCAATATTTTTAAACCGGTTGTTGCAAAACTACCATCCTCACGCTCAATTACACCAAGCAGAATTACCCCGCCATAACAGTTTGCCATGGCAGAGTACGTATCCCATAAGCTATTTGGCAAACCGCCTCTTGTTTTTTTTGCCTCCAGGCGATAATTTTCCCGATAATCATCAAAGTGTTTTATATCAAAATCTATCTATCTTCACCTGCCTCTCTTCTATTTTTTCAACAAATAATTCTCTCATTTTCACTGTTCCCAAATTCATCTAACAATTCCTTCGATAGATTTTTCAACAGTTTTTTTCGTACATCTAACCTCTGATTAAATTCGCTACATGCGTGTAGCGAATTCATATTGCGTTCCCCATACGTTCCATATCCGTTTTATAGTCAAAAGCATAATCAGATATTGTAATTTTGCAACAACTGCTCTATCTTAGTTTTTAACTTTTCTATTGTAATAACATGCGGCTGCGCTTTTGTTATTCCTGTTTCAATAATCTTTACATATGCTTCTTCTATATCTTTTGCATGCTGTACGGCTTCTATTTCATCTGTATAATGTTTAAATATTTCCTCAATTTTACACTCAAATAAACATCCATATATCTCCATGCACTCTAGCAACAAGCGATAGTTAATTTCCTCTCACGAGATTGTCATGGCACACTCAGTTGCATCTCCCCGACACTCGCATTTAATCTGCGGTAACTCTCCTTTCAGAATAGGTGTATTAAAGATAACGCCAATCCCAAATTACCCATATATATCCCATTTATGCCCTTTTATCAAAATTTTTCTGGTTCTTCAATTTTTCCAAATCTAAATCCATACGAGATAATAAAGGTAAATAATATAACTTCATAGCAGTAGACAAAATACTCCACCGCGTTATTTGGAAAAACTCTTTGAATTCTCCATATAGCTGGCCTGCCAATGTTTTGTTATTGGCTATGATCAAGGTTAGTTTATATTCTGAAACTATTTCAAAATGATCCATAAAAGTCCTCTTTTATGAATACATTAGTTATTCTCTTCTTCATAATCAGTAATATTCTTCTTACGTAAACCTCATTATATCAGAATATAAAAACAAAGTACAGAGAAACATCGAATGTTTGTTCTATACTTTGTTTTTATTTCATCAACATATTTACAACAGCTTTTTTAATTCTGCCTCTGTATCAGTAAAGTGATATAATTCATACTCTTCATGAACAGAAGGTCTACTAATAGTAATAGGTGTAATTTTACCATATCCAAGATAATACTAATTCAATTATCATCTATTTCTTTGTTCCATTTGGACGAAACCCTATCATTCCATAGCGTCCTTCCGCACATAAAAGGTTCTGCGACCAGTTCCGCATTTCACAATGACCTCCTCATCGGTAAGTCGTTTCAATGCTCCCAGCACAGCAGAACGGCTTCCGCTGGGACAATCAGCAATCACTTCTGCGCCGGTAAACTTACCAATTTTTCCGGTCACATAGGCTTTTACCACATCATAGACCGTGCTTCGATTACTGTCGGATACCAAACCTACTCTGGCTTCAAACTCAGTATAGCAGGCAAGAATCATCTGAAGCATATACTTAATGAATGGCGTGGGATCATTCTGTTCCTCATGCCATCCTGCATCAATGCATTCCAGTACACCGTAATAGACATCTTTGGTTTCCTCTATCTTCTTTTCAACACTGATATACTTACCCACCTCATAGCTATTTTGATAGAGAAGTAACAAGGTGAGCAGTCGGCTCATTCTTCCATTTCCATCATTAAATGGATGGATGCACAGAAAGTCGCAGATAAAAGTCGGAATCAGAATCAGAGGGTCTATGACCTCCATGGCCAATGTCTGACGATAGCTTTCACAGATGGCCCCAATCGCTGGTTCTGTTTCATAAGGGGCCAGCGGAGTAAAGCGTGTCACTACAGTTCCGTCTGGTTTTGTCTCATTAATATGGTTCTGTATGTTCTTAAATTGACCGCCATATGACAAGCCGGCATGTTTTAATAAATCACGATGGGCGTCCCAGCTCCACAGGCTTCTGCCACACATATAGTTCCTGTTTTCCTTTATATTCATGTATTTTGGCAACATAAGTAAGAATTTCGCTATCCCACATCCGGTCTGCCAGTTTCATATAATCAAATGTTCTCATATCCGTACCCGTCTTTGACAGAATCTTTTCGTCCAGCCTTTTACCCTTTCGTCCATATTATAGTTTAATATGGACGAAATATTCAATAGGTAGATGAAAAAATAAATGGACAGGCTCAGTTATGCAAGAGCCCCCCTCATATAGCTTTCATTAACCAGACAGCCCAGAAAGCAACGGCACAAGAGCAGTACCAATCGAGGCTTTTTTCTTCTCTGACAACAGTTCAGTGCACCGGGAATATTGGTGCAAAAACAGTCGTTAAGCTGGCCTATAAGACCGTTTTTGCGCCATCCTGAACCCTTACAATACTACTTATAAAATTTCTTTCTGATCTTTCTCATTTCTTTCCAGACATTATCCCCATAATTACTTACCAAAACAGAAATCATGCCATTATTAGGATTATATTCAGAAAGAAAACTCACACCAGGGTCACAGCCCTGAAAGTAAACAAAATCTTTGCCACATGGATTGTCAATAATCCATATCCCATAGCCATAATAGCCTTCTTCGGCATCAATACCGTCCCCGCTTTGCTTAGTAAACATTTTTGAGAGAAGCTCCTTTGAAATAAGTTTTCCGCTCAATAAATTCGTCCAAAAGCTAAGGATATCTTTTACCGTGATAAACGCTCCCCCTGCGCCTGTTCCATTTACATCAACAGAAAAAATATTGGTACGGTAATCATCTGTGTCAGCACAATAAATATAATTATTTGCACATTTTGCCGGTAATCTGTCCAGTGCATAGTAACCCGTTCCGCTCATACCGCATATATCAAAGATATTTGTCTGCAGATATTTGTCAAAATACATTTCCGTTACTTTTTCGATTATTGACGCAAGCAGCACAAACCCTGAATTATTATATTGGAATTTTTCACCCTTCGGATACATCATAGGCTTCTCTATAAACAACGGGAGCAGGTCATTGTTATGTCTGATTTTGTAATTAGGAAAATCAACCCATAAATCCTCGTATTCGTCCATAATGCTTTCATCAAAATAATCCGGGACTCCCGAAGTATGATTTAATAATTGTTCTACTGTCACATCTGCATCTATATCGTGCAAATCAATATCCAGCAGTTTTCCTAATGTATCATCAAAATTCAGTTTCCCTTGTTCAATTAACTGCAAAATGGCTACCGCAACAAAGACTTTTCCTGCTGATGCGCTTGCAAATTTTGTTTCCAACGTATTTGGAATTTCATTGGCCAAATCAGCAAAGCCTGATACATTTTCTATTATCACCTTACCATCTTGGACAACGTATATATTACCTCTGAAATCACTGTCAATTATTTCTTTTATATCCATAATCCACCTCGCTGAATCGCTTGATTTTATCAATCCTGTTCTTTCGAAGCCTTCGAATAACCGCTTCGTCCTCAACTTCAATTCTTCTACTCAATATTTATATAAAAACAGAGCTATGATACCGTACCCATTGTATCACAGCCCTGCACGGCAAACACGTGCGGCCAACAGTTTACTGCCCATCCCCCAGCTTCCCGTTCATTACTTCAATCGCCTTATTCAACTGGTTATCCACACCGTCATTATAATAAGCTTCCCCGTCAAACTTCTCCTCAATATCCGGTGCAATACCGATTTTATGGATATTGTTCCCATTCGGGGTATAATAGTTGCTCACGGTAAGCTTTACAGCCGATCCGTCAGAAAGGGAAATAATCCGCTGCACAATACCCTTTCCAAAGGTCGTTGTGCCCACCAGCGTTCCGATTCCATAATCCTTAATCGCCCCGGCCAGGATCTCCGAAGCACTGGCGCTGCCGCTGTCCACAAGGACTACCAGCGGCTCCTTTATCTGGTTTGTTCCATCGCAGGTATATTCCGTCCTTTTCCCGTTCTTGTCTTCCGTATATACAATCAGGCCTTTGGGAAGGATCTCGCGGGCGATATCGCAGACCGTGTTCAGATTTCCGCCCGGGTTTCCTCTCAGGTCAAGAATCAGCCCCTTCATTCCCGAACCGCGGCATACTGCCAGGGCTTCCGTAAACTGATCCAGGGTTACCGTGTCAAACTCGGTAATCTGGATATATCCGATGTTGTTGTCCAGCATCTTCTGGTTAACAGTAGGGCTTTCCACCTTTCTGCGCACAACGTCAATTTCCAGATAATCCGACTCACCCTCTCTGATAATGGTAAGATGCACCGTAGTGCCTTCCTCGCCCTTTACCTTGCTGACTACCTGCGTCAGCTCCAGTCCCTGGACCTCTTCCCCATCCACCTTATAAAGAAGATCTCCTGCCCGCAGCCCGCTTTCCTGGGCGGGCGTACCTTCGATAATCCCCGTCAGGCGGGGCAGGCTGGTGTCCGCATCAATGCCGATATAAGCGCCGATGCCATAATAGATACCCTCAGTTTTGTCCTGCAGCTCTTTCAGTTCCTCAGCTGAATAATAAACGGAGTAGGGATCTCCCAGAGCTTTAACCAGCCCATCGTACACGCCTTTTTCCAGTGTCTGTTCGTCCACGCTTTCCAGATAATACTTTCCTATGGTATCCTCCAGCAGCTTCAGCTTATCCATAGTCCGCTGATTGGCAACAGTATCGCTGCCTGTGTTTTCTGCCGCGCTCTGTGACGCTGCCTCCTGCGCTCTTGACGCCTGAAACAGATTCCAGGCGGAACGCCCCATAAAAACACCGCTTAAAATCAGCGCTGCCGCCAGTACTCCTGTAACTATCCCTCCCAAGAAGCTTTTCTTATTACTCATCGTTAACCTCGATTCCTGCGGCTGTCAGGCCGTTTTACTAAATGTTTATCCGTCAGTGGCTCCGGAAAATAAAAACCGGGCTGCAAGCTTTATCCGCTGCCCCCGCCCGGTTCCAAAGTTTACGTCCTGTTCTAGTATATAGTAAACTATTTTAAATAATTCCAGGGGTTTACATATTCCCCGTTCAATCTCACACTGAAATGCAGATGAGGTCCGGTGGAACGTCCCGTGGAGCCTACCGCTGCGATCTGCTGCCCTTTGGTCACCGTCTGCCCCTGGGAGACATTCAGTGAGGAAGCATGCATGTAAATTGTATAAAGCCCGTCCCCATGGTTGAGCATGACGTAATTTCCCATAGAGCTGTTATATGCGGCGCCCACCACGGTTCCGTCATAGGCCGCCAGTATCGGCGTACCGCTGGCCGCTGCAAAATCCACACCGTTATGGAACTTCTTCACACCAAGCGTCGGATGGATTCTGTAGCCGTATTCATCTGAAATCCTCTTATAAGAAGTAAGCGGGAACTGGAACATGCCTCCGTCATAGGTCACCTTCGGCTTATTTAATTCCTCCAGCTGCTTTCTTTCCGCCGCTGCCGCCGCTTCCAAAGCGGCGATTGTGGAATTCTGCGCCGCAATATCCGCTTCATATTCCTTGATGGCAGCCTCTTTATTGCTGATATCGCCCTGAAAAGCAGTAATCTGCTGTTCCTTCTGGCTGATCAGCGTTTCCAGGCCGGCTTCTTCCTTTTCCACCTCAGCCTTGGCCTGCTCCAGCACCTCCTGCTCCTCCTCCAGCGCCTTTTTACATGTTTCCACCAGTTCACGGTTCTTCTGGTACTCTTCCAGCTGCCGCTGGTCATATTCATTCATCTGCTCCATGTAATTGGCATTGTTGAGAAATTCCCCGAAGCTCTTTGAAGCCAGCAGCATCTCAATATAGTTACTGCTTCCCCGTTCATAGGAATACTGGATGCGCACCTTCATGGCCGCATACTGCTGCTCCTCCCGCTCAATGGCTTCCTCCAGCTGCTTCTGGGTCTCCCTGATTTCCTCTTCCTTTTCAGAAATCATGGACTTCAGCTCATTGATTTTAGACTGAATCTGTGCAAGATTGCCATCCAGCTGCTTTACATATGCCTCCAGGTCATTTTTGGAGCTCTCCAGGCTGTCTACCATGGCCTGTATATCCGACATTGTGGACTGAAGCTGTTTTTTCTGCTCCTGTGCCTCCGTTATCGCAGATTCCTTTTCCTTAATGCTCTGCTCCAGTTCGCTGGAGGTTGCCGCTTCGCTTCCTATTTCCGGAAAAAACCAGGAAAAAAGAAGCACAAGGCAGAGCAAAAGACTGATATCTCTTCTGTTCTTTATCATATTCTCCACCGCACCGCACAGACAAACCGCTTCGTCTTATCAGACACGCAGATGCTTGCGGACCGTAATGAAACTTCCCATGAAACCGATGCCCACACCAACGATTACTATGACCGGGGCCAATGTTGTAAAAATTGTATTTACAGGCAGGAAATGCAGCAGATTAGACAGTACGGAAAATTTGGTCCCTATATAATCCACAACCTTATTGTATAACACATAAATCGTTCCCAGAGGGAATGCGGATCCGAGGATGCCGATCAGGATACCCTCAATTACAAAGGGCGCCCTTACAAAGAAATCCGTCGCTCCGATATATTTCATAATGCTGATTTCTTCCTTTCTGACAGAAATACCAATGGTAACGGTATTGCTTATCAGGAAAACAGAAACAAGCAGCAGGATCAGGATAATGCCCGCCGACACATATGCCACAAGTGCATTCACACCCGTAAGGGTGGTTGCCGCAAGCTCCGACTGGTTGACCGTCTTGATCTCCGGTATGGTGTTCAGATAATCCACCAGCGCCGCCTGCTCCGCGATATCCTTCATATAGATCGCGTAGCTGGCTGAATTCTCAAGGGGGTTATCCGGGAAGCCATCAGAAAATTCCTCAGGAATCCAGTTCGCCCTGTAATAATCCCAGGCTTCATCCGCGGAGGTAAATTCCACCTTGGACACCTCTTCCCGCGCCTCTATCTTATCCCCGATTTCCTTCATTTGCTCTTCCGTGGTACCCGGCTGGAAGAAAATCGTAACCGACACGCCTTCCTCCGCCGTTTTCACAATACTCTGGAAGTTGGCAATCACCGCATAAAACAATCCGAAAAGAAACAGGCAGGCGCTGATAGTCGCCACTGAAGCGAGAGAAAACCATTTATTACGGAAAATATTGATAATACCCTGTTTCAGCGTATAAAAAAATGTACTAATTCTCATCGATATAACCACCTTTTTCTTCGTCGCTCACGATGACGCCTTTCTTCATCGTAACAACCCGCTTACGCATTTCATTTACGATTTCACGGTTGTGGGTTACTACCAGTATTGTGGTTCCCCCTTCGTTGATTTTCTCCAGAAGCTTCATGATTTCCCAGGAGTTCTTGGGATCCAGGTTTCCGGTAGGTTCGTCGGCAAGCAGGATGGGCGGCCTGTTGATCAGAGCCCTGGCCAGGGCCACTCTCTGCTGCTCCCCGCCGGAAAGCTGCTTCGGCTTTGCTTTATATTTCCCCGCAAGCCCCACGGTCGCCAGAATTGCCGGGACATTCCGTTTGATTTCCTTTGTGGGTACCTGGATAATCCGCTGTGCGAACGCCACGTTCTCGTAGACATTCCTGTCCTTGAGCAGACGGAAATCCTGGAATACGATCCCCAGGTTCCTTCTGTACCTTGGTATCTGGCGCGGCTTCAAATCCGCCACGCTCTGTCCGTTCACCAGAATGGTGCCGGAGGTGGGCGTCAGTTCCCGCAGCAGAAGCTTGATGAGGGTGGACTTTCCGGAACCGCTGTCACCCACGATAAAAACAAACTCTCCCTTTTTTACCCGCAGGTTCACTCCGTTCAAAGCAGGAGCGCCCGTCGAATAGCTCTTGCTTACCCTGTCAAGAACTATGACGGAGCCGTCATCCTTAATTCTCCTTTTTGTCTTCCTCGTACCAAAAAGTCCCAAAACCTACACCTCGCTATCCCGGCGGCCTAAAAAACGGCAGCCTAATATTCAAACGTTTCCATGTACTTCATATATTTTACAACCATCAACGCGATCTTAAAGGTAATGGCATCCTCAAACACACGCAAATCAAGACCGGTGCTCTTCTGCAGCTTATCCAGGCGGTATACAAGCGTATTCCTGTGGATAAACAGCTGACGGCTTGTCTCTGATACATTCAGGCTGTTTTCAAAAAATTTATTGATTGTGGTAAGCGTCTCTTCATCGAAATCATCCGGGCTTTTCCCGCCGAAAATTTCCTTGATAAACATCTTGCAAAGAGGAATGGGAAGCTGGTAAATCAGCCTTCCGATACCCAATTCATTGTATGCGATAATGTTTCGTTCGTCAAAGAAAATTTTTCCCACATCCAGCGCCATTTTGGCTTCCTTGTAGGAGCGGCTCACCTCTTTGATTTCTTTTACTATGGTTCCGTAGGCGATACGCACGCCCGCAATTCCTTCTTTTTCCAGAAAATCGTCAATGGTCCTGGCCGCGCGTTCGATTTCCTTGCCGGCGTCAGCCTCCACCAGTTCCTTTACAACGATTACATTATTTTCATCCACTGCCGTGATGAAATCCTTGTTATTGCTGCCAAAGCTGCCGCGCATCAGTTCCAGGACATTGCTGTCCCTGCTGTTCTCCGATTCGATGATCAGCGCGACTCTGGACACGTCCGTGGGAATATGAAGCTTCTTCGCCCTGCTGTAAATGTCCACCAGAAGCAGATTGTCCAGGAGCAGGTTCTTAATGAAATTATCCTTGTCAAACCGTTCCTTGTAAGCTACCAGAAGGCTCTGAATCTGGAAAGCAACCATCTTCCCGATCATGTAAACGTCCTCGCCGGAGCCTCCGATCACAAGGATATATTCCAGCTGCGCTTCATCAAAAATTTTGAAAAACTGGTAACCCTGCACTTCCTGGCTGTCTGCGGGGGATCTGGAAAAATCCTGTGCAGCACCCAGACAATTGCTCATTTCCTCGGATGTCGTTGCGATCATTTTGCCGTCCACGTCAACGACACACAGGTCAACCCGTGCGATGCTGCGCAGCCCGTCAA
Organism: Eisenbergiella massiliensis; assembly: GCF_003435485.1. Classification (NCBI taxonomy): domain Bacteria; kingdom Bacillati; phylum Bacillota; class Clostridia; order Lachnospirales; family Lachnospiraceae; genus Eisenbergiella; species Eisenbergiella massiliensis. Next base: position 73,273 of record NZ_QVLV01000026.1, on the reverse strand, counting down.
TTGTCGTCTGTAATACCTGATTTGATATCATATTCTTACCCCACTCCTTCTCTATGCAATTTCCACAAACGTTATGGCCGCCGGAAAATTGCCTATTGTAACACCCTTTTTCCATTTTAATTGAAAACCACAAAAAGATCCATAGGAAACTCAAAAAATTTATGCACTTTTGAGCTTTTTTTTCATTTATCCTATTTTTTACCTTCTGGGCAACCTAAACAAAAAAAGACAGGCTCATTCACCCGTCCCTTTTCTTATTGTATTCATTCACATTATGTGCAAAAGCCCGGTATACCAGCTTGCGCTTCAGCCGCGCGAACAGGGAGGGATTCTGCACCCAGGTCACCGCTCCAAAGGGGAGGGAAACCCATAGCTCCGCATTAACAAAATGTCCATAGTCATGCATCAGATAAAGATCCTCCGGCCACGGCATTCTGGATATCACCACATCCGGCGCCAGGTCGTTAAGTGCATTAACAAGTCTTTCCGGCTGGTTCCCAAAATCTTCATAGGCACCGCAGCCCCGGATCAGGAGATTATCCTGATATTCGGAAATGATTTCCCCAAGCACCTCCAGATTGTCATGGGTATCCGCCAGAAGATACACACTGTTGCGGTTCCTTCCGAATTTCTTCAGAAGCTCCCGCAGATAAACCTTTTCGTCAATCTCGCGGATTCTGTTCCTTCCGGCTATCCCTGCTGCCTCAAGCACATCCGGTTCCGTACAAATCGTCATGTCAACAGCCTCCAGGCACTCCCTCAGCTGTTCATCCTTGGATGCCTGCGCCAGGTTGGAACTGGAAATATACACAATCGTATTAAGCGCCCCGTTGTGCAGGAAGCTGTCTGTATTGCGCAGCGCTTCGCGCGCCCCGTAATCATATAATTTAATTCCTAATATCGTATATTTCTGCATACCTTCACCCTGACAAAAAATGCCTGTCCCCGACATGATATACTGCAACACCTGCAGTATATCCGCTTCCTTCGTCGGCTTCCCCAAAAAAGCCCACAGGAATAAGACCGGCACCTTCTGCGCACAGACCCCCCAGCCATTATCGTTCCGCCGGCACGGCCGTCCTGCAACAGCTGTCCGGCAGGCGGCCTTTCGGTCCGCACATAACCTACGTCCTATTATAACAGATAATATCCAGGCGCGCAACGCGCCTGTCTTATGCGGGCGTTTTATAGAAAAAAATCAGTACCCGCGAAGGGACTGAACAGGTACAGGATTCGTTACAGCTTACCCCTGGCTGAGAAAAACGTTCAGCAGCATGTAGGCCAGGCAGACCACAATACCTATTACCAGCGGCACGCTGACCAGCCTGCCCTTTTTCTTTCCGCTTTTCCGCTCCTGCAAAAGCCACGCCGCATATTCATCCCGTCCCTGGTTCCTGCACAGCCATACGAGCACGCAGGCTGCCAGCGCCGTACATACTACGGCAATAACCAGGTATATGCCGATTAACGGAAGCATATCCTCGGCGGTAACCGCCGCCTGCGTCTGCTGCAGCCATACCTCAGGCATAAAATGCTGGTAAAAATACATCAACAGCACCGACTGGGCATTGAATATCACATGCATCAGAACGGAGGACCACAGGCTTCCCGTAGCTTCAACAAGCACGGCCATGGCAACGCCCAGGGCAAACGCGTAGGGCGCCTGGTTAAAATTCATATGCATCAGCCCGAAAAGCAGGGAAGACAGAAGAACCGCTCCCGTTACGTTCCCGCTTTTCAGATAACCTCTGTATACTACGCCTCGGAAACAGAACTCTTCACAGAACGGCCCGAACAGCGCCATCATGAAAAAGGTCAGCCAGAAGGGAAGGTTCATCACCTCACTGCTGATGGAAGTGACGGCATTGTCCACAAAAAGCATGCTGATCGCATTTAAAAGCGTCGTCAGCGGCTGCATCAGAAAGGTATAGAGGACAATCATCAGCACTGAAGATATTTTCAGCTTATGAAATCCCAGCACCCGGTTCGGTTTTTCTTTGGAAGCAAGCAGGGCAATCACCGCGGGTACCGCCAGTATCAGCTCGCTTACCAGGAGATTGACGGCCATCCCCATCTGAAACACATTCTGCAGCGCTATCAGAACCCCGACCACCGCCAGATGCAGCATTATCACACCCAGGAAATACCAGTTTACTTTCTTGTAATTCATGCCCTGCTCCTATTTTATCTTTCTGATGGATTTTTCCGTAATCTCAATGAGGCCGTTTTTCAGCAGATGGCCCACCGCTCTTTTGAATTCATTCTTGCTCATATTAGTCTCTCTTTTAATGACCTCCGGCGAAGCCTTGTCGTTGAAAGGAAGCACGCCGTCAAAGCTTTCAATCAGCCTCATGACCTTATCCGCATCCGTTTCTATGATGAGATAGGCTTTATCGCGCACGCTCAGATCCAGCTTTCCGTCCTCATGAACAGCGATAACCCTGGCCTCCACCGTATCTCCCACCTTTAATTCCCCGTACATTTCCCTGGGGGGGATCAGGGCGGAATACTGATTATCCACCGCGACAAACGCACCGAATTGGCGGCTGATTTCATAGAGATGGCCGCTCACACGGTCATCCTTATGGTATGGGCTGTCCGTTTTCAGATAATGATAAATTTTCATGGTTGCGCACAGACGGCCGCTCTTATCCACATACAGCGCCGCAGGAAAGCTTTCCCCTTCCTGGACGCGTCTCGTCTGTTCCTTAAACGGCAGAAAAAGATCCTTTTCCAGGCCCCAGTCCAGAAAAGCGCCCAGCTTTCCCGTCTGAGCCACGGTCAGCACCGCCACCTCGCCAAGGCACAGGCCGGGCTTTGTGGTTGTGGAAATCAGGCGGTCCCTGGAATCCCTGTATACAAATACGGTAATCCGATCCCCCAACCCGCAGCCCTCCGGCACCTGTTTCCCGGGAAGCAGGACCTTGTCCTCCCTGTTGTCCTCCGGAGCCAGGTAAACACCGAAATCCACCTTTTTTACAACCGTCAGCTCCTGCATTTTTCCTAATTCAATCTGCATAATTTTCCTCACTGCTTCTGTTTTCTGAACTCCACAACCGCATAGGGCTGTCCTGCCCCGTCACACAGGGATACCTTCAGCGTATCCTCCTGTTCAAACACCTCAGGCACAATACAGTCATGGAGCAGCGCGGACTTTCTGTATTCCGCACGCATCTGCCCGATGGAAAACCCTTCCGGCAGATAGTCCTGGGCCATATAAATATACTGCCCGTTATTTACATGATGATTACTGTCCAGATGCTGTTTCCCTACCGTAAAGGAGGGCATTTTCCTGCCCTCTCCCTCCAGGCTTATCTTGCGCGGCTCATAATCCATGGGAAGCTTTGGCTCCGGCACGTAGGCCTTCACCATTTCCTCCGTGGGACGCGCAGGGCGCCCGGCCTTCAGATCCATCAGGCTCCAGATAGAGTTTGCCCTGATAATGCGCTCCCCTTTATCATCCTCCATAAAAAAGTTACGGAAGCCCATGAAGCCTCTGAATTCATAGGGATATGTGCCAATGGTTATATTGTCACATAATTTCGGGTATCTGTCTATCACAATCTGCCAATAGGACATCACCCACACAAGACTGCGTTCCTCAAGATAATCAATCCCCACGCCAAGCTGCTCCGAATGGAACGTGGAGCAGTCCTGAAAATAATCTACAATAGACGCTATGCTCAGCTTCCGCTCCGGGTCCAGCTCGCTGTATCTGACTTTGCTTTGAAATGTATACACTTATATCTTCCTCCTCCGGAAACCGCTGTATGCGGCTATCCGGTTTTCCGGTCTGAAATTTTATTATAACTCAGGATGCCGCGAGATTCAATGTCTGTTGTTTTGGGGAAATGGAGTCAAACCTCTTTACGGGCAGGGGGAGTCTCATATTTCCGGCATTCCCTGATTATACAAAGATAACCTTCTATCTCCTGATAATCCAGCTGCATTTTCTCCAGATAAAGAGCAGCCAGCCTTCGGCGGATGGAAAGGGATTCCTCCGTACTTTGTACCTCCTGCGGCAATTCTCCCTGCGCCAGCAGGAAAAAGGTTCTTGCGGCGTCATATTCCCGGGGGCCGTAACAAACATTCATAAAATCAATGACCCTCCAGGAGCCGTCGCCGCCCACCAGGACATTTCCCGGATGGTAATCGCCATGGCAAAGATAATCGGCATCCGGCAGACATTCGATCCTTTCGTACAACGCCTCTTTATCCGGTGTTTTTCTCCCAATGCAGGAAAGCAGGAACTGCTTATAGGACATCCCCTGCCTGGTCCGGCAGCTTATTATCCGCTTATGCAGAAGCGCAAACCTTTCCATCAGGCCGTCAACGCTTTCCCCTGCTGCTAATTTATCCAGCGCGGATTCGCTGCAGATCTTTTCATAGATAATTCCTACCCTGCTGTCCAGCGTGGCTAATTTATGTGCCTTCGGCACAGGGAGCCGCATTTCTTCCATCAGGCAGGCATTGTCATATTCCCTTTTTACCGCATCCACAGGGCAGCCCGGTATAAACAGCTTGCACACCGTACCATCACCGCAGTCAAAGACCTCCGCAGTTGCGCCTCTTCCTATCAGCTTCATTTGCTCCTCCTTATGTAAACCGGGTGACAATGGCATGTAAACCAGGTGATAACGGCAAACTCTTTGATTAAAAAAGTCGACGGATATCATATTCCGCAGGCCCGGAATAACCGGCCTTTACCCAGGCAGCGGCCAGGGCCATTAAGAACCGATCAGTTTATACCAGCCAAAGGCCGGAACGCCGGAGTATTTGTCAGTTGGTTATTATACATCATAACAAAAAATAATTTATTAGCAATATAATAATCCAATAAAATCCTCCTCCGGACCGGCAAATATCATTTACACAGCAAAAAACGGCGGAATATCCGCCGTTTTTTGTATACAGAATCAGTCTTTTCAACCGGAATACCTGCCTTTTGCCCATTTCTCTTCAAAGCCTGAAGTTCCGGTATACGCTTATCTTACTCACTGCAAAGAAATTGTCATACCATCATAAGCGATCGCTCCGTCCGTTCCCCAATACCTGCGCAGCTCCTCCTCCGCTCTTCCCGGATCTCCAAGAACCCGCAGTCCATGATGAATAAATACAAGCGTACGGATATTTTTTCCTGCAGCCTTCAGGAAACGGCACACCTGCGGGATCTGATGGTGGCCGGTTTCCATGAACATAAGGTCACAGTAATCCGGGACGGTATCCGCAAGATCCTCAAGGCTGGTATCCCCGGAATAAAAAATACTTTTCCCGGCAAGCCCGATGCGGAAGGAAAAGGAAAGGTACGGCGCAGGCGGCGTATAAGGCAGATGATGGTTGTGGACGGCCTCTAACGTAAATGCCTCCTCCTCCCCGCTCCACAGCAGTCCGTCTCTGACAGCATGAGCCTGATGGCCATAGCCGCAGCGAAAGCCGTCTTCCGTATTGTTAAGAAGCGCCATCATCCCTTCATAGGAATCCAGACAGGGCAGGTAGGTATGGATGACAGGGGAAACCGGCAGCTTTTGCTTTACAACGGAAAGCTTACGTATCGTCCACAGAAGATTGGGCAGGCCGCCGATATGATCCATATGGCAGTGGGAAATAAACACAGCCCTTGTTTTGAGCAGATCAAGGCCCATGAGATGGGCGGTATAAGAACAGGTCTCCCCCGCATCTAAAAAGAAGAGACTGTCAGGAAGTTCTATAGCCAGGCTGGTATGGTGGCGGCCGGGAAAAGGCTCGGTACCGGAGCAGCTTCCCAGGATATGGATTTTGGCGGAAGGCTGTTTTTCCTCATTCATTTTACTCACTCCTTTACGGCTCCCACCACCATGCCTGTAACAAAATAACGCTGCAGGAACGGATAGAGAAGCAGAATCGGCACCATGGATACGATAACCTTGGCGGAATTGAAGGTCAGGCTGGAAACGGCAAGCATTTCCTGTACCTCCTCGGCTGTCATGGATGCCATCATATCTGTATTCAGTGAGGAGGACAGGGACTGGATATAGGTCTGCAGAGGCAGCCTGTTCATGGAATTGATGTAAATTTTTCCGTCAAAGTAGGAATTCCAGTGGCTAACCACGGCAAACAGCCCGATGGTAGCCAGGGGTGCCTTGGACAGGGGCAGAAATATTTTCCCCAGCACCACCCAGGGGCCGGCCCCGTCCACATAAGCGGATTCCTCCAGGGATTGAGGAATAGCTTTGAAAAAATTCATCAGAATAATAACATTGAATACCGGCACCGCGCCCGGGAGCACCAGCGCCCAGAAGGTATCCATCATGTGCAGCTTATTGATGACCATAAAGGTGGGCACCAGGCCGCCGCTGAAAAGCATGGTAAATACCACGATCCACATATAGATTTTTTTACTCCGAAACTGGGACGGCGCCTTGGACAGAGGATAGGCCATAAGTATGGAAAGCACCATATTCAGGGCTACGCCGATGAGCACCCGTTCCAGCGATACGCCGAAGGAGGTCCAGAACTGGGTTTCCTCCAGCATGTTCTGATAGGAGGCAAGCGTGAAATTCACCGGCCACAGCTTCACCAGCCCCATCGCCGCGCTCGTCCTGTCACTGAAGGAAATGGCAATGGTGTTCAGTATGGGGACGAGGCAGATGATCCCGCAGAAAAGCAGGAAAAAATAAATCAGGACATCGGAAAACTTAAGTTTCTTTTTCTTCATACCTCGCCTCCTAAAACACACGATAACCCACAAATTTATCCGCCAGCTTATAGGACACCACCAGCAGGACAAAGCTTATCAGGGATTTGAACAGGCCCACCGCGGTTCCGTTGCTGTACTGCAGATCCACCAGGCCCATACGGTAAACATAGGTGTCAATGATGTCGCCGGTCTGATAAACAAGGGGCGAATAGAGGTTGAATACCTGATCAAAACCGCCGCTGAGGATTTTCCCCATATTCAAAGTGGTCATGAGCACAATGGTAGGTACGATGCCGGGCAGGGTGATGTACAGTATTTTTTTCAGGCGGTTCGCACCGTCCATGCCGGCGGCTTCATAAAGGGTGGGATCGATGTTGGTCATTGCCGCCACATAAACGATGGCGCTGTAGCCGAACTCCTTCCACACCTCTCCGCCGATAAGGATTTTGCGGAACCATTGATTGCTGATCATGAACATTTCCGGCTCCCTGCCGAACAGCCCCGCCAGCTGGTTGATAATCCCGGTATAGGAAAAAAGGTTGCTGAACATGACCGCCAGGATTACCCACGATAAAAAGTGGGGCAGGTAAACGGTCGTCTGAATAATCCTCTTAAATTTCAGGTTCCGGCATTCATTTAAAAGCAGTGCGAACACAATGGCTGCCAGCGTCACCAGAACAAGCTTGGAGACAGAAATGACCACCGTATTTTTCAGCACATTCCAGAAGGTGGGCAGCCGGAACAGACGCTGGAAATTTTTCAGTCCCACAAAATCGGAGCCAAGAAGCCCTTTAATAGGCACATAGTTCTGAAAAGCCATAATAAGACCGCCCATGGGGACAATATGGAACAGAAGGAGGAACAGCATGCCCGGCGCAAGCATGAGATGATAGGGGAGCTGGGAGCGGCTTGTATGCGCCGCTCCGTTTTTTTTAACTTTTGCCATGATTCTACCCCCGTTTTATCTGCCCAGAACCTGTTTGACTTCCTCAAGCAGCGTATCGCCGCCGATGTTCTTCCACTGGGTCACAAAATCATCGAAATAATCCACGCTCTTTTCACCGATGATGATGCTCAGATACATTTCCTGCTCCAGGGTATCCAGCTCTGCCTGCAGGGATGCGCTGGAATCCGTGGTATAGTAATACGCCGCCTCATGAGGGTTCATTTCACTGCCGGAAAGAAGGTTGCTTCCCACATAGCGGTAGTAATAGGACTTGAAGGAAAGCTCGGTTTTATCGGAACCGTCCGCATACTGTGTGGCGAGCACCACCTGATCCTTATCATACTGAGTCATGCCCTCGTACTCCGTATAGCTTCCGGTTTCAATATTTTCTTTAACCGCCTTACCCAGCTTCTCAATAATGTCAAAATAATCATAGGTAACAGAGCCCTGAGGGAACACGGCGCGGCGTCCGTTGCTGGAGGATGCGATTCCTGCAGCATTGAAGATTTCATTTGCTTTTTCATCAAAGCCGCGGTACAGATCGTTACCGATACCGATTATTTTTACAGCCCTGGCCGGATCCGCACATTTGGAGCTGATGCAGAGCATGGATGAAGTAGGTTCGGGAAGGACATAATTGTATTTTCCGCTGCCATCCAGAGGAGCGGCCACAGCCACCAGCTCAATGTCCGGGTTATTGGTAAATGCATCCGTATAGTTGGCATGGACCGCGCCGAAGTATGCGCCGCTCTGGCCGGAGGTGAATACGGCCTCCGTCTCCCCGCTGCCGATCCGGGTGGCAAACTGCCTGTCGATCAGCCCCTTTTTATACCAGTCCTGAAGCAGCGTAAGAACCTCCTTCATCCGTTCATCGGTAGAGCCATAATAAATTTCCCCGTTTTCATCCTCCATCCAGTAATTCGGATAAACACCGAAGGCATAAAAAATGGGTTCCAGGCCGAAGGCATGATTGTATCTGGCAACCGGTTTGGTGGCGTCCACGGTAAGGCCGGTGGTATCATCAACGCCGTTGCCGTCCGGATCCTCTTCCACAAAGGCGGTGAGCACCTTTTCCAGGTCCTCCATGGTTTTGGGCACTTCCAGTCCCAGATTGTCCAGCCAGTCCTTACGCAGCCACAGCACATCCTGCTGCCCGTCCAGGTTGCCGGCAGGAATCGCCATCAGGCGTCCGTCTATGGTAACCGGCTCCAGGTTACGGCCGCCGTAGGAAGCGTCAATTCCTTTGATGGTGTCGGAAATGTTCTCCTCATAGATATCTGTCAGATCCGCCAGCAGCCCGTTCTGCGCCAGCTGGAGAAAGGTACGGTAATCGTTGCAGTAAAAAATATCGGGCAGATTTCCGGACGCAATATTTAAAGACAGCTTGTTGTTGTACTCAGAGCCTTCCGCCTGCCAGGCCAGTTTCATATCCACCTGATAGTTGTCCCGGATATAGTCCAGCACCACATTGTCATCCGGTGTCTGTCCCTCCGGCAGGGTGACGCTCGGATAAGAGGATTTTGAAAAAGTAAAGGTAATCATATCCTCATTCGCATTTTCTCCGGCTACAGGGGTTTCCCCGGTTGCGGCATTTTCCCCGGCTGCGGCGCTCTGTGAGGCGGCAGTCTGTGTTTCCCTGTCCGGGGCGCTCCCCACAGCAGGCTTTTCTGTGCCGCCGCACCCGCACAACAGGATTGTAAGGGTGGTTCCCAGGGCAATCAGACGGTTTACAGCTTTGTTCTTCATAACGATACCTCCTTGTATTTTCTGGCCTCATTATAGCCTGAATACTGTTCCCTCCTGAACTGCCAAAACCGGCATGCCAGAGTAAATTTCCGGTATCTTTCACAGCTGTCTGTTTACTCCACATCTGTTGTTTTCTTTTAAACCCTGAGCATCCCCTGCTATACCCTCCTGCCGTACAGCTGCTTATACTCTGTCGGCGTGTACCCCGTATACTTCTTAAATACCTTTGTAAAATACTTGGGATTATTCCCGTAACCCACCGCGGCCGCCGCGCTTTCGCTGCCTGCCGCGGTTGATTCCAGCAGCTGCTTTGCCGCTTCCACCCGGGTACGGTTCAGATAAGCTGTAAATTTACAGCCTGCCCTCTGGGCGAAACGCTTGCTCACATAATCTTCATTCAGAAATACCAGCTGTCCTGCAATCCATTTCAGATTCAGCCCCTCCTCCGCATAATGAGTACGGACATACTCAATGATAATATCCGTAAAATCCCTGTATTCCTCTTCCTGCAGCGTATCCGTATCTGCAGGGAGGCAGACGGCTTCAGGGAATTCCTTTTCCGGCCGGGAATGCAGGCCCATTTTCTCCCGCCGGAACCAGTTCCGTCCCAGCGTATAATAAAAACCGTCATAAACCCCGTATTCCCTTTCCATAAATCCCATCAGCCCTCTCAGATTTACCGGACAGCAGATTCTTTTTTCCGGATGGATGCCCAGCGTGCGGGTAATGTATTCCGCCAATGTTTCCTTCAGTTCCTCCATCAGTCCTGAAGGTACAGCCGCTCCGCCGGTATGGCTGCCGGTATCTCCTGTGCCGTTTCCGGCATACGCCTCCATCCCGCTTCTGCCTCCTGCTATTCCGCCCTCTGCGATTCTTCCTTCTTTGTTTCTTACATCTCCCCCCATGCGGCTTCCCATTTCTTTTTCATTCTCTCTTCCCGGCCCGTTTTTCCCTCCTTCCCGCTGCAGGACATAAAAGCCGCCGACCGCCTGTCCTATGCGCACAGCCACAGGAATAAAGCTGAGCCGCCCGGCGGCGCAGCCCTGGAAAATATCCATCAGCCCTCTTCCCACAGCAGGCAGGGGCACCTGGGAAAAACCCGCCCACAACAGGATATCCCGTTCCATCAGCATGGGAAAATCCGCATCCCGAAAAAAAGAGGTGAAATCCTCCTGAAGGCAGGTCAGTATGGTCTGCCGAAGCAGCGCCGTACGGATCCCTTCCTTATGCACGGCGGTTTCCAGATTGGCATTTTTTATTTCCAGCTCCCGTAGTGCGCTTTGTATGGCGCGGCGGATATCCTCCTCACTGCAGGGCTTGAGCAGAAACTGCTTTACGCCTTCCTTCATCGCCTGTTTTGCCAGTTCAAACTCCCCATAGCCGGACAGAATAATAAATTCCGGGTACGGATCAGACTCCCGCACCCTGCGAACCAGCTCCAGCCCGTCCATAACCGGCATTTTAATATCCGTGATAATAATATCCGGCCGCACCTCCTCCACGGCCTTCAGCGCCTCAAAGGCATTCAGACAGACACGGCAGAGCACGGCGCCGCAGGACTCCCAGTCCACCTGCCGTCTGATTGCCTCAGCCACCAGCTTTTCGTCATCCACTAAAATAACCTTTTTCATAACTTCCCCCAAATATCAGAGGCAGAAAGCAGCATTTCCAGTCCGCCGCCTTTCCGCTCTCACCTTACCTCGTTATTCCACTCCGCTCTTCTCTCTCCTGTAATTCTGATTTCAGTCAGCGTTCCCTTTCCCGTATTGGATACAAGCAAATCGGAGCCTGTGTCAAAAAGGAGCATAATGCGCTGACGGATATTGGCAAGCCCGATACCCAATCCGGCTTCACCCCCTGTTTTCTCTGTCCCCGATGTCCCCTGTATCTCCTCAGTCCGTTTCCTGCGCTCCTCCGCCCGGTCTTCCGGCGCTTCCCCTGCGATCCTGCGAAGAATATCCGGGGCGATTCCCGGCCCGTTATCCCTCACATAAAGATGAAAAATTTCCTCCCGGCACTCCGCCCATACCTCAATCCGGCACGGCTCCAGCATATTTTCCAGCGCATATTTCACGGAATTTTCCACTATATTCTGCAGCGACAGCTTTGGTATCCTGCGTTCCATCAGTGTTCCCGGAATTTCCACAGATACCTCCAGCCGTTCCTGATACCTGATTTTCTGGATGGTGACATAATGCATCAGAATCCCGATTTCATCAGAAAGCAGCGCCGGCTCATTATTTTCCCGGAGAGTATATCTCAGCAGCCTTCCCAGCGCCTCCGTAATCTGCGAAATCGTCTCCTGATGATTTTCCCTGGCCTTCCAGTTAATTGTCTGCAGGGTATTGAACAGGAAATGGGGATTGATCTGATTTTGCAGCACCTTCAGCTGGTTTTCACGGATGAGCATCTGCTTCACATAATTGTCCTGGATCAGCCGGTCCACATGGCCGACCATATCCTCAAACCGGTCACAAACCTGCTCCAGTTCATCCTGCTGTCCCTTCCCGCGTCTGGACTCAGCCCTGAAATCCCCTTCCTGCACACTCTTCATGCGCCCGGTTAAGTAAGTAAAACGCCTCGTAATCAGTCCTGTCAGCTTTTCACAATAGAAAACCGACAGTCCCACCACCGCCGCCACCACGCCCCAGAACACAACTTTCAGGAAACGCATCATGCCGAACAAATCATCATATAAAATGAGGAACACATAACTCCAGCCATAATCCGTCCCGTCAAGCCAGGAGGCAAAGTATTTTTTCCCATTTAACGTAACGCTCCTGTAATCCCTGTTCCCTCGCTGCACAAGCTCCCGTGAGGGCAGCGCGGCAATATCGGAATACAGCAGCTTTTCCCCGTCCATTACCGCCAGACCCGGCGAATATCTTACATTGCTGTTGTTTTTCAGGAGCCCTTCAATGCTCCCTTCCAGATCATATTCAATGACAAGCAGCGCCAGATCCTCAAAGGTATGATAACGCAAATCTCTGACACTCCTTAATCCGTAAATCCGATTTGCAGGATACCCTTTCACATACCAGGTGATTTCGCTGCTGTTTTCCGCCAGGCTTTTCCGCATTTCCTCCAGCCTGCTCCTGTCGTAGGAACGTCTGCTGCTTCCCACATAGTACCACTCATCATCCACAAAAATGGAAATGGACACAATATTCCGGCTAATCCGCAGCTGATCCTGGAGCACTTCGTACAGGGCGCGCAGCTGCCGGATATAATCCATGCTCACCTCCCAGCTGCGCACGTTTGGCTTCCCCGGTGAAAGCGCGGACTGCACCGTGGCGTCCGTTATAATTTCCACGCTGGTATCATCCGCCTCCTGCAGCTCCATTTCTATATGCCGGATAATCATATTCAGGTTCTGTACGGTAATGTTGTACATGTTTTTTTCATATTCCCGAAAAATAAATGACGCCAGAACCATGATGATTACACTGGAAAAAATTGCTCCCGGAATGCAGATGAGCAGAATCTTATTCTTAAGCCCCTGCTTTTTCCACCATTCCGTTTGCCGTTCCCACCCCTTCCTCCATTTCATATCCTTTCTCCATTTTGGCCGTCCTGTTTCCTTCCCCAGCCTGTCACAATATTCAGCTTCAGCGCCTTCGCATCCAGCCAGGCCAGATCCATAAATTCATCATATAGCTTTTCAGGAGAATGGCAGTCGGAACCGATGAGTACGGGAACGCCGGCCCCTGCCGCCCGTTCCCAGAATCTCCGGTGTGGATACTGCAGACGCAGGCCATCCTCAAATTCATCCACTCCCCTACGGTAGCCATTGGCATTGTACTCCAGCAAACAGCCTTCCTTTACCGCCGCATCTATTATTATGTCGCAGGCGCGCTCACAGTTGCCATCCCAGGCAAAGGAATTGATAAACATATAATCCGGATGGGCAACACAGCAGAAATATCCGGTTTTCATCCCCTCCGTCAGGCTTTCTGCATAATCCGGATATTGCTCCGTGCCGGACAGTCCCCCTGCATAGCACAGCTGCCCCAACCGGTCCAGATACATATGCTGGCCCATCAGCAGATAATCACAGCCTCCGGCAGTGAGCAGTTCTTCATAAAAATCCTCTTTCCCCCGGATATACTCCCCTTCAAAGCCGCAGAGAATTTCCATCTGCCCCTTATACCGCTCTTTTTCCCTGTAAACATCTGTAATATACTCCCCTATCTCCTCATAGGGCATACGGTAGCCAAAGGGATCTCCCGGAAACGGCAGATGATCGGAAAAACCCAACGTTTCCAGCCCCTTTCTGAAGGCTTCCTGCGCATAATCCTCCGCCGTGCCGCCCGCATGCCTGCAATATGCGGTGTGTGTATGGTAATTTACCAGGTAATTTACCGGATAATTTTCCGGCCAGTCTGCCAGATGCTTTTCGGGATAATTGCCCGAACCATCAAATTTTTCCACATCATTTTCCCCCTTTTCCTCTCCATCTCACTACTGTTTTGCCGCAAAATACCTTAAATCATTTTTCATTGTACATCATATCATAACTGTATATTTTTGCAAGGGTATATATAGCATATCGTATCTTACTAAATACAGGAATACACTCTATGCTTTTTATATAAGGAGGTGCATTTTATGAATGAAAAAGTAATGATACAGGTTCATGAAAACATAAAAAAATACAGAAAGCTCAACAATATGACCCAGGAAAAGCTGGCTGCGGCCCTGGAAATGGATCCCCAGTACTACGCCCAGCTGGAGCGGGGAGAACGGAATTTCTCCCTGGAAAAAATTGTGAAAATCTGTTCTGTCCTGCATGTGAACGTGGAGGACATTGTGGATATCACACCGGTTGAAAATTCCGGAAAGGAATCCCCGGCCCGGAAGCTGGAACGTCTGCTACCTCTGATGGACACCCTGTCGGAAAAACAGATGCTGGTGCTGGAAAAATTCATTAAGGAAATCCTGCCTTACCTGAAATAGAATTTATAAAAACAGGATAATAATGAAACACACAGGAATCATGTAATCTGTGTGACAGATAAAAATTTTTCGAAAAAGCCCGGTGGATTTAGTCCACCGGGTTAACTGCTTCTACCTATAGGCCGGAAATTATTTCTCCATTAATGAAAATTCCATTCCCGTATACACCCTCACCGGATTTCCCCTGACTATCCGGCTGTGCTCCCTCCAGGCCTGGTTTTTCTGCTCTGCCGCCCTTTGCCGCTTCAAATCCGCCAGCCTGGCGTCTATTTTCTCCATTGCCCGCTGCTTATTCCGGTACTGGCTCCTTTCTTCCGTGGAAACTGCCGTAATCCCAGTAGGAATATGAACTATTCTTATGCCGGTTTCCACCTTATTTACATTTTGCCCGCCATTTCCGCCGCAGTGGAATTTTTCAATACGATAGTCCCCGTCTTCCCGGATGTCCTTTCGTTCGGGAATTATGCTGATATCGATAAACCAGTTCTTCCTTTTATGACCGGGCCGGAAAGGACTCGGGCAAATCCATTGCACCGTCCCCTCCAGAAAGGCCAGGGAGCTGTCCGCGCTAAAGGTAATGGACTCATAGCAGCCCTTCCCTTTCCCTGTCTTCCCGGATATTTTTACTATCTGTGGAAACTCCTTCTGCAGCGCTTCAAAAATCCTGCCCGCCGCCAGTTCACATTCCTCCGGCCCCTGCCCCGCGCTTATCTGAAATATCACATGTTATCACCTGCCTTAAAATTATATACCGGCTTCAGTATCTTCTCAATTTCCGCCGTATCCCGTATTTTTTCCCGTATATCCTCAATAGAGCGGTATGCAAAGGGCGCTTCATCCAGGGTGTCCGCCGCGATGCAGCTGCTGTAAATCCCTTTCATCTCTTTCCGGAAGGCCGCAACCGTATATCTCTCTTTTACCTCATCCCGCCGGATTTTTCTTCCTGAGCCATGAGGCGCTGAAAAATTCCACTCTGGATTTCCTTTCCCGGTTCCCAGGATTATGCCGTCCCTCATATTGACAGGTATGACTATCTGTTCGCCCCTTCGCGCGGAGATAGCCCCTTTTCTCAGAATACGCATTCCCTCCGAAGCATCAAAATAATTGTGGACGGAGGAACGGGCTTCCTGAGCCTTCAGCTTCATTCCTTTCATGATTTCCTCCGCCATAATCTCCCTGTTCAGCTGCGCGTAACGCTGTACCGTAAGCAGGTCATGCAGGTAATCCTCCATAAGCTCACCCTCCAGCCAGGTAAGAGGATAGGGTGTTTCTGTCCCACGCTCCTTTAACAGCGCCGCCCCGGCTTTCACATAATAGTCGGTCACTTCCTTTCCCAGGTGCCGGCTCCCGGAATGGATCACCACATAGAGATTTCCTTCCTCATCCCTGTCAACCTCAATAAAATGGTTGCCGCCGCCCAGCGTCCCCAGGCTCAATACCGCCTTTTCCCGGCTCACATGCTTAAAACAGCGAAGCTCCTGCAGTTCAAAGGCCTCCGCCCGGTGATGGGACTTCTGCCTTATTTTAAAGCCGGATGGAATTCTTTCACGTATCACCTTATCCAGCTTCTGAAGCTCCATCCGTTTTTCCCGGAGCTGTATACATACAATGCCGCAGCCGATATCAATGCCCAGCAGCTGCGGAATGATTCTTCTGCCGACCGTCATAGTAAGTCCTATCGGCCCTGCCTGACCGGGATGTACATCCGGCATAATTCTCACTATGCAGCCGTCGCTCACCTCATTATTGCATATCATCTCGATCTGCGCCTTTGCGTAGTCCTCCGCATCGTCTGCAAAAATCTTCGCCTGCGCATATTTTCCTGTTATCTTTTCCATATATTTTTCTGTCTCCATACTTCCGTTTTCTGATTTTGGGCGCAAAAAAAGCACCTCAACAAGAGGTGCCGGATTGCCTTACTATATATGAACCGTCTAATCTTCTATATACGAACCGTCTATACAGTCCTGCCAAGAGTAAGAGCAGCTGCGCCTTTTGCCTTTTGTCCCATATATTCTGTTTTCCCTTTTGTTATCCACAGCATGACAATCACTCCTTCCATTTAAACATGTTCGTTGTTACACAGCTACTTTAACATACCTTATGAATACTTGCAATTATTAATGCAAAAAATTCCCCTTAATTTGGGGACTTTACAGGACTATCAAAAGACGGGGCAAACCATTCAGAACCAACATTTTTTCTTTCAGCTATAATCATATTATTCCGCCTGCCTGAATGAATATAATACTGATTCCGAATATGTTTTAGCGCAATCATACCCTGCACCTCATTATCTCCCTCAACAGGCAACTCATATGCCTCATATCTGTTTAACAAACAAAAACCTCAGTGAAGATCTTCACTGAGGTTCTTAACAGGGCTACAAGGATTCGAACCTTGAAATGACGGAGTCAGAGTCCGTTGCCTTACCGTTTGGCGATAGCCCTATCTGTATTTTGTACAAGCTTTTTTTGCCGCTTGCAAGAATAGATTATATATGATTCCCTGAAATAATGCAAGTACTTTTTTCATAATTTTTTGAAAATTTTTCAATTTTTTTAATTTCAGCAAAAAGCGCTTTAAAAATACTCTTTCCGCCAAAAAACACCGCCGGATTTTCCGGGCAAACAGCCCCCGGCGGTTCCAAATGAGAGCCGCCGGGGCTCTTTTCAGGGCTTAAACCCGTTCTTTTATACTTCAAACATCAAATCGCCATAGGTAGGGAACGGCCAGTCCGCTTTATCCACCAGCATTTCCAGCTCATCCGCAGGCGCTCTCAGCGCTTCCATGGCGGGCACCACCACATCCTTATAGCGGAATGCCTGCGCTTTCACATCTTCCATGGCGAAGGCCGCCGCCTCTTCTCTCTGCAGCACCTCCAGCGCTTCCTTCATCTCAGTAAGCTTGCTGTTCACCCTGGACAAAAGATCCGCCTGCACAACAGGCTCCACGCCTGCCGCCTTTACATCAAGCACTGTTTTTGCCAGCTTCTGACTGTACTTTATAACCGCAGGGATTATCTGCTTGGAAGCCATGTCAATCATGGTCAGCGCTTCAATATTAATGCTCTTCGCATAGGTCTCATACTCAATCTCTTCACGGGATTCCAGCTCTGCTTTGGTAAAAATATGAAACCGTTCAAACAGCTTCACCGTTCTTTCCGTAGTCAGGGCGCCTGCCGCTTCAATCATGGACTTGATATTGGGAAGTCCCCGTCTCTCCGCTTCCTTCACCCATTCCTCAGAATACCCATTTCCATTGAAAATAATCCTGTGATGCTCGGTCAGATACTGTTTAATCAGATCATGCACGGCCATGTCGAAATCATCCGCTTTTTCCAGAATATCCGCCGCTTCGCAGAAAGCCTCCGCTACAATGGCATTCAGTGTAATATTAGGGCTTGCCACAGAATCCGCGGAACCTACCATACGGAATTCAAACTTGTTCCCCGTAAAAGCAAAGGGTGAGGTCCTGTTCCTGTCCGTGGCATCCTTGGGAAGATCCGGCAGCGTGGATACACCGGTCATCAGTTTGCCGCCCAGAAGGCAGGACTTGGCTTCTCCGGTCTCAATCAGCTGTCTTACCACGTCCTCCAGCTGCTCGCCCAGGAATACGGAAATAATAGCCGGAGGCGCTTCATTGGCTCCAAGCCTGTGATCATTTCCCACATCAGCAGCGCTCTGACGAAGCAGATCCGCATGGATATCCACAGCCTTCAGGATACAGGCCAGCACAAGCAGGAACTGGATGTTTTCATTGGGTGTCTCGCCGGGATCCAGCATATTCATGCCGTCATCCGTAGTGATAGACCAGTTGTTGTGCTTACCGGAACCGTTCACGCCCGCAAAGGGCTTCTCGTTCAGCAGGCATCTGAGTCCATGGCGTTCCGCCAGCTTTTTCATCGTTTCCATTATAATCTGATTGTGGTCTACCGCAATATTGGCCGTTTCATAAATGGGAGCAAGCTCATGCTGCGCCGGAGCCGCCTCATTATGCTGCGTTTTGGCAGTGACGCCCAACTTCCACAATTCAATGTTCAAATCCTTCATGAAAGCGCCCACGCGCTCCCTGATAACTCCGAAGTAATGATCCTCCAGCTCCTGTCCCTTAGGCGCCGGCGCTCCGAACAGCGTACGGCCTGCGAAAATCAAATCCTCTCTTTTCAGATATTTCTGGCGATCCACCAGGAAATACTCCTGCTCCGGTCCCACGGAAGCCGTTACCTTGGTAGCTCTCGTATTCCCGAACAGCTTAACAATACGCAGCGCCTGCTCCCCGATTGCTTCCATGGAACGAAGCAGCGGTGTTTTCTTATCCAGCGCCTCGCCCGTATAGGAACAGAAGGCGGTGGGAATACAGAGAATCACCCCCGTGGCATCCTCCTTCAGGAAAGCGGGAGAGGTAATATCCCACGCCGTATAGCCTCTTGCTTCAAAGGTGGCCCGCAGGCCTCCTGAGGGGAAGGATGACGCGTCCGGCTCTCCCTTGATCAGTTCCTTTCCGGAAAACTCCATCAGCATCCTGCCGTTTTCATCCGGATGACCGATAAAAGAGTCATGCTTTTCAGCCGTAATGCCTGTCAGCGGCTGGAACCAGTGGGTATAATGGGTCGCGCCGTGTTCTACAGCCCAGTCCTTCATGGCCTTCGCCACAATGTCCGCGGTTGCAAGGGAAAGCTCCCCGCCCTGGTCCATGACCTTCTTCACCTCTTTATATACATTCTTGGGAAGACGCTCTCTCATAGTGCCCAGGTTGAATACGTTTTCGCCGAAAATTGCTTCAACGTTCAAAACTTCGCTCATTTTATCCTCCATTCCGCCGCCGCGAATTACGGCTTTCTCTCTAAATTTTCACGCCCGCAGTCCCGCAGGCATCCCGCATCCGTTATGTATGCGTTTCCTGACGGAAACCGACTTTCCACCTTCGGAAAAAACAAAGCTGCGCCGTTGCCATAACTCCCCGCCTTCCCCGGATTTTCTGCTGCCCATATCACAAAGTTCCGGCAGCCCGGGTTTTTTCAACTTATATTATCACAACTTTTTTATACTTGCATCAAAAAAATTAAAAACATGCCCCAAATCAGACAATATGCAGACAGCAGCCCGGAAAAAAGCGTTTTCCCCGGCAGCTGTTAATCGTTTTTAACTCTCAGGATATCATACTGTTCCGGCGCCGCCGAAAGCTGCAGGAATAAAACCTGCCTTGGATGAGGCGCGCTTTCCACCTCGTTTCCCTCCTCATCAAGAATACGTTCCACCTTAACGGGGATATTCCTTCCATCGGGCTTCATGATTTCTATTTCGTCCCCGGTACAGAACTTGTTACGCTGCTCGATTCTGGCAAGTCCGTCTTCCCGGACAGCGCCGACAATACCCAGATAAATATATTCACTGACATAAGTGTTATTGTCATAAATCTGCGCCTGCTCCGAAGGTTTGCCGAAATAGAATCCGGTAGTAAACTGCCTGTAGGTACATTTGGCGATTTCGTCCCTGTACCACGGCAGGTTATTCCGGTATTCCTCCTCCGAACGCAGATAATCGTCAATGGCCTTCCGATAGGTACGGGCCACGGTTGCCACGTAGAGGGCGGTTTTCATCCTGCCCTCAATTTTAAAGCTGTCGATTCCGGCCTCCATAAGCTCCGGAATATGTTCTATCATACACAGATCCCTGGAATTAAAAATAAAAGTCCCTCTTTCATTTTCATAAACCGGCAGATATTCGCCGGGGCGGCTTTCTTCCATCACCGCATATTTCCAGCGGCAGGGATGGGTGCATTCCCCCTGGTTTGCATCTCTTCCGGTAAAATAATTGCTCAGCAGGCACCTTCCCGAATAAGAAATACACATGGCCCCGTGCACAAAACTCTCTATTTCCATTTCCTCCGGAATATTCTCACGGATTTCCCTGATTTCCTCCAGCGAAAGCTCCCTGGCGGAAACGACTCTTTTCGCCCCCTGCTCCCACCAGAAGCGGTAGGTCATATAATTGGTGTTGTTGGCCTGGGTGGAGATATGGATTTCAGCCTCCGGCCATACCTGCCTGGCAATGGAAAACATGCCCGGGTCGGAAATAATCAGCGCATCCGGGCCGATTTCCCTAAGCTCCCCAAAATAAGCGCGGGCGCCCTCCAAATCCCTGTTATGCGCCAGGATATTGGCAGTGACATATACCTTCACGCCGTTCTCATGGGCAAAACGGATTCCCTCCTGCATATCCTCTTTGGAGAAATTCTTGGCCTTCGCCCGCAGGCCA
This sequence comes from Eisenbergiella massiliensis, assembly GCF_003435485.1. Classification (NCBI taxonomy): domain Bacteria; kingdom Bacillati; phylum Bacillota; class Clostridia; order Lachnospirales; family Lachnospiraceae; genus Eisenbergiella; species Eisenbergiella massiliensis. Next base: position 52,689 of record NZ_QVLV01000026.1, on the reverse strand, counting down.
AAGGCTTCTCCTCCAATGTATACCGCATCCGCACCGAAAATAACCGCGGTCTTAAGTACCTCAAGATTACTGGCCGGAATCAGAAGCTCCGGCTTTCTGTTTTTTTCACTCATACCGTTCTTATCCCTTTCCGTTACAGCAGCAGTCCGGATATCCAGACAGCCGCTCATGATCCGCAAAACGCCGGAAGAAGCACAATCAGCTCCCTCCAGGCGTAATTCAAAGTCCGTTATTTTTACTCTTTACACTGACGGCCACACCGTCTCCCACAGGAAGCACGGAGGTAATCAGCTCCGGATGATGCTTCAGTACATACAGGTATTCCCGCATACGGGCATGGATGGTCCTGTCCCTTCTGGTCACCGCGTACCGGGATTCCAGAATGTCCCCGTCCTGGAGCACATTATCCGATATCAGCAGCCCGCCGTCCCTTAACAGGCGAAGCGTATCCGGCAGAAAATGCAGATACTGGCCTTTGGCCGCATCCATAAAAATAAAATCATAGCTTCCGCTCAACTCCCTGAGCACCTCTGCCGCATCACCTTCCAGCAGGTGAATCTGCTCTTCCTTCCCAAACCTGCGGAAATTCTCTTTTGCAATGGGAATTCTTTTTTCATATTTTTCAATGGTTGTGATCTGACAGCCCTGCGGTGCATATTCACTCATGCAAAGGGCAGAAAAACCAATAGCCGTCCCCACCTCCAGAATCCGTGCAGGCCTGTTAATGGATATCAGTGTCCTTAACAGGCTCTGGGTTTCCGTGCGGATAATCGGCACATTGGTTTCCCTTGCTTCCTTTTCCAGTTCGTTAAGATATGCCGGATTCCCCGTATCCAGGGAATTGATGAAGGCCGTCAGGCGTTCATCGGTTATCATAGGTTAACTTCCTTCCCCGTCCTGGTCCTCCTCCGAAGAGGCCGCCATAATCTGTATCATTTCATCCGGCGTCATGGAGGTGTTCAGCGTATAGGTTCCCGCTTTCAGGCCATCCTTATAGCCGGCCAGCTTCTCCTGCAGGACAAACAGGCCTGCGTCACGGACCAGCCCCGCATCCTCAAGCTTCTGCGCAATCACCTTCACATCGTCGCCGTTCTGAATCATAATTTCTATATCAGTTCCGGGGGCATCTGCCATCGGCGGTTCTCCGAAGATTCTTTCCCCGTATTCAAAGGCCATGCTTCCCAGACGGTAGATGACCATGACCACAAGTACGATTACAACGATTTTAATTACGGAATGCACCGCCATTCCCGCTGCCTCTTTTTTCTTCATCGACCGCTTTTTTCCCTTCCTACTCAAAATCCATTGCCTCCGCCAGTTTTACGTCAATTTCCTGCATCATACGGCAGAAAGCCAGTTCGGCATCCAGGAATTCCTCCACCAACGGGTCTTCCCTGAATTTCTCATATTCTCTCTCAAAAGCATCCAGCTTGTCAAGTAAATCTTCTGTCTGAACCGAATTCTGCAATTCAAAGTTACGGACGCGGTACTCGTCAATCTTTTCCCGCATATCGCCCGTATTATCCACTTTCTCGCTCTGTCTGCGGTATTCCCGGTATATGTCAGAGTCCTTTATCGCCTGGGCCAGCTGTTCCAGAGCTTTCTGTACTTCCATCCTTTTATCACTCCGTTTCACTCATCTAGACTTCCATAATGATGGGAAGTATCATAGGACGGCGTTTCGTCTTTTTCCAGATGAAATCACCGAGAGAATCCTTCACTGTGGATTTGATTTTGCCCCAGTCGCTGCAGCCGCGGCCTATGCAGTTGTCAAGGACATTCGTCATCAGGGCTCTTGCTTCTTCCATCAGCTCATCGGATTCCTTCACATATACAAAGCCTCTTGATACCAGATCCGGTCCGCTTACCAGCTGTCCTGTAGCGGAATCCAGCCCCAGTACCACGATCATGATTCCGTCCTCCGCCAGATGCTGGCGGTCCCTGAGCACCACATTGCCCACATCACCGACGCCAAGGCCGTCAACCAGAATGGAGCCAACCTGTACCTTGCCGGTCACCTGAGCCTTTTCCTCATCCATTTCCAGAACATCTCCGGAATTTATCATAAAAATATTTTCCTTGGGTATTCCCAGATCCGCCGCCAGCCTTGACTGCGCCTTACGGTGCTTGAATTCACCGTGGACAGGGATGGCATATTTAGGCTGTACCAGTGTATAAATCAGCTTGATCTCTTCCTGGCATGCATGTCCGGATACATGGACATCCTGGAAAATTACCTCCGCACCCTTTATGGAAAGCTCATTGATTACCTTGGTAACCGCCTTCTCGTTGCCGGGGATCGGATGGGAAGAGAAAATAATAACATCATTGGGAGTAATGGAAATCTTCCTGTGCGCGCTTCCCGCCATACGGCTCAAAGCCGCCATGCTCTCTCCCTGGCTCCCCGTTGTAATGATAACGGTGCGTTCATCCGGATAATTCTTCAGCTGTTCAATATTAATCAGCGTATTTTCAGGAATATTCAGGCAGCCCAGGTTCATGGCAGTATCAATGATATTTACCATGCTCCGGCCTTCCACAACAACTTTACGGTTGTATTTATACGCAGAGTTAATAATCTGCTGCACCCTGTCCACATTGGAAGCAAAGGTGGCAATCAGGATTCTCTGATTGGGATGCTCATGGAAAATGGTGTCAAAAATGCGGCTCAAAGTCCTCTCGGATGGTGTAAAGCCGGGTCTTTCGGCGTTAGTGCTGTCGCACAGCAGAGCCAGTACGCCTTTTTTCCCGATTTCTGCAAAACGCTGCAGATCTATGGCATCACCGAATACCGGTGTATAATCCACTTTAAAGTCCCCTGTATGAACAACGGTGCCCGCCGGGGAGTAAATAGCGAGAGCTGCCGCATCCACAATACTGTGGTTTGTCTTAATGAATTCAATCCTGAACTGGCCCAGATTAATGGACTGGCCGAATTTGATAACCTTCCTCTTGGTATGATTCAGAAGGTTGTGCTCCTTGAGCTTGTTTTCGATAATTCCCATCGTCAGACGGGTGGCATAAACGGGGATATTCAGCTGCTTTAATACATAGGGGAGCGCTCCGATATGGTCTTCATGTCCGTGGGTGATCACGAAGCCCTTTACCTTGTCCACATTTTCCTTCAGGTACGTGATATCCGGGATCACCATATCGATTCCCAGCATATCGTCGTCGGGGAACGAAAGACCGCAGTCCACCACAACAATACTGTCCTCGTACTCGAAGGCAGTAATGTTCAGTCCAATCTGCTCCAGCCCGCCCAAAGGTATTACTTTCAGCTTGGAGCCGCCATTATTCACTTGTTTTGTTTTTTTCAATCAAATTACCTCCACATTCCTTACAGTACCCGTAGAGCTTCACCTCATGATCGGTAACCTTAAAGCCTGTCGTCCGCGCAATTTCTGCTTCCAGTTCGTCCAGCAGATCATCCTCCACGCTCATGACCCTGCCGCACGAAAGACAAATCAGGTGATGATGGTGATGGCTGTTTTTTTTCGTCCCCATATCGCCAATTTCATACCTTACAAATCCATCATCCAGGTTAATCCGGTCTATCAGATGCAATTCCATAAATAACTGTATTGTTCTATAAACAGTAGCCAGCCCTATTTCGGGACTGTCTGTTTTAACTAAATCATATATTTCCTCTGCAGTCAGGTGGGAATCCGGCTTCGATGCCAGCGCGTTCAGCACAACAAGACGCTGACGGGTTACCTTCAGTCCTTTTTCTTTCAGTATTCCTTTAATCTTTTCTTCATCAAGGGCCATGTCCACTACCTCCTACCGAAAAATTGCTGACCGGCAGGAAAGCTTATCCAACGTAACATTTCCTGACTGCTAATTTTCCCGGATTATTTTTCCAGGTCGATATCCTCCAGCATATCGGAAAAAATCTCGGCCACCGCATCCAGCTCGCGTTCATCCTCCACGATTTCATAGATGGCCTCTTTATCTTCAGGTGCTGAGATATCCTTCAGGATCAGGGCTTCCCCCTCTTCCTCCTCCGAATCCATGGAATCGGTTACCAGGATATAATCACAGCCTCCCAGTCTTGTCTGTTCCAATACGTAAAATTCAACTTTTTCGCCGCCGTCGGGGCAAAATTCAATCTTTTCCAAAATAACTTTCCTGCTTTCTTCTCTCTTACAGCCCGGTTTCCATCCGGACTTCTGTTTCTCCGGCATCCTCGTCCGGCTCAGGCTTTTCCTGCTCCAGAACACCATCCTGTCTGTTCTTCCTGTAATCCAGATAGCCCTGCAGTATCAGGACCGCAGCGATCCTGTCCACATGCTCTTTCCTGTCTTCCCTGCGGATTCCCGCTTCTATCATGGTGCGGTCCGCAGCCACCGTGGTAAGCCGCTCATCCCAGAAGGTAATGGGCAGCGCAGTACGCCGCATCAGCTTTTCCGCAAATTCCTTGGTCAGGGCGACACGGTCTCCCTCCGAATCATTCATATGCTTCGGATATCCCAGCACAATTTCCTCCACCTCATACTCCAGAATCAGTTCCTCAATCCTGGCAAGCGTCTGGCGGAGTTTGTTTTCTTCTTTTCTACGGATAATCTCAATTCCCTGGGCAGTAATCAATAAAGGGTCACTGATGGCGACACCCACCGTCTTTGACCCGAAGTCCAGTCCCATAATTCGCATATTTACCATCCTTTTACGGGGTCCACCCGTTCCCGGCCGCAGCCCCCTGCCGTCCCGTCAGGCCGCGCTTACCGCTTGTCCCAGTTATTGTTCTTAATATACTCCTTGAGCATCTCTTCCACCAGCTCGTCGCGCTCCGCACGCATAATCATGCCTCTTGCGTTCTTATGGCTGGTAATATAAGTCGGATCTCCGGACATAATATATCCCACTATCTGGTCAACCGGGTTATAACCTTTTTCCGTCAGTGCTTCATAAACCGCAGCGAGGATAACCTTTACCCCGTTCTCCGGCTCTTTTTCCACCTTAAAATACTGCGTGCTGCCAAAATCCTGGTCCTGCATTTTATACTCCATTCCGTCTTCCGCCTGCCGTTTTCATATAAAACAGAGGGCGGCATTCCTGTCAAGATACCTGTTCCATTCTATCTTACTCTACTTTCCGGAAAATTTCAACGTAATTTAATGTGTGCAATAACGAATCCGTTTTTTTGTAATAATGCCTTTTTATCTTCGGTCCGTTTTTTCCACATCCATACACAAAGGCACTCGCAGGGAAATCCTCTGTACAGGCCAGACGGAGAAATCCTGGGATCTAGTTTTCCAGCAGAAGGATATCTTCCTCAAGCAGTTTTACCGCCCTGCCGGATATTAACTGGTTTCCTCCCGCCTTTTCTGCCAAAACCGCCGCCTTCACATACGTTTCGGTATGGCCGACACGATACTCTTTTCCGTCAATTTCCCTGGCTTCTTCCGTGAGAATCGTAATTTCATTCCCTATGTAGCCCTGTCTGTATGCCGCTGACTGCTGCCGCTCCAGCTCCAGCAGCCCGGCGCTGCGCTGCGCCTTCACCTGCTCCGGCACCTGATTATCCATGGCGGCAGCCACGGTTCCCCGACGCCTGGAATACTTAAACACATGCATTTCGAAGAAATTCACCTTCTCCAGGAAACGCTTTGTCACCGCAAATTCTTCCTCCGTTTCCCCGGGGAATCCTACAATCACATCTGTCGTAACCGCGGGATTGGCAAAAACACGCCTGAGAAGCGCCACCTTGTCATAGTATTCCTCCGTCGTATAATGTCTATTCATTCTTTTTAAGGTTTCATCACAGCCGCTTTGCAGGGAAAGATGAAAATGAGGGCACACCTTGGGAAGCGCAGCCAGGCCGCCGGCAAACTCCTCCGTAATAATCCTCGGCTCCAGTGATCCCAGCCGGATTCTTTCAATCCCGTCAACAGCTGCAATATCCCTGATCAGATTCAGCAGATACGCCCTTTCCATGGCTGTTCCCCGCAAATCCTTCCCGTTTTCCAGATAATCCCCATCTGTTTTATCAATGAAATCCATCCCGTAGGAGCTCAGATGAATCCCTGTCAGGACTACCTCTTTAACACCGCTTTCCGCCAGCCCCCTGATTTCCCGCAGCACATCCTCCTGACGCCTGCTGCGCACCCTGCCCCTGGCATACGGTATAATACAATAGGAACAAAACTGATTACAGCCGTCCTGGATTTTGATATAAGCCCTCGTATGGGCAGACAGCGCCGTCTCTCCGGACTCTCCGCCGGCACCAAAAGCCCCTCCGCCAACGCCTGCCGGATCCCCATCTTCAGGGCCGCGCCCCACGTTAGAACCGGCTTCTCCACCGATCCCCTCCTCATCCTGAGGCCGAAGCAGCGTCATCTCCTCATACGCCTCCTCCCGGCTGATATCCACTACAGAACGCCGGGAAAGCGTCTTCTCCTCCCACACATCACCGCCGGATTCCCTCCCGCCGGCCTTCTCCCTCTTTGCAAGAAAGGCCTCCAGAATCTCCACAATATCCTTCTTCCTGTTATTGCCCACAGCCAGATCGATACTGCCGTCAAGCAATGCCTCTTCCTTCCCCGCCTGCACATAACAACCCACTGCCACCACCACCGCATCCGGGTTCATCTTCTTCGCCCGATGCAGCATCTGCCGGCTTTTCCGGTCCGCAATATTTGTCACAGTACACGTATTTACGATATATATATCCGCTTTTTTATCAAATGATACAATATCGTATCCTTTTTCTTGTAACTTTTGTCCGATTACCTCTAACTCATAGGCATTTACTTTACAACCCAAATTATGTAATGCTACACTTTTCATATTATTCCCCACTATTTTTGTCATGTTTGGTGCTTGACTTTTACCCCCCATCCCTTTAATATGTAAGCAGAAGGTATAAGATAACGTAACCGGTATGCCGGCCATTGTTATCCAACAAATAAGGAGGTAAAACAAAATGAAAACCGTTAAGATTTCATTAAATTCCATTGATAAGGTAAAATCATTTGTTAATGACATTACCAAATTTGATTATGACTTTGATTTAGTATCCGGAAGATACGTAATCGATGCAAAATCAATCATGGGCATCTTCAGCCTCGACTTATCCAAGCCGATCGACCTGAACATCCATGCTGAGGATAACTCTGACGAAGTTCTGGAAGTACTCAAGCCTTACATGGTTTAATCCTTCCCGCAACCGTCCAAGTTAAAAACAAATGAGAGAAAAGGGCAAGAGACCACCCCACAAAAAAGAAGGGAAAGGGAACTTGTTCCTTTCTTTTTTTATAGCTACGAGCCGGGCGCAAACCCCAAATAAGAACTGCCCGAAATACAGATAACCGCCCTTTATTATCTGCATTTCGGGCAGTTCTTATTTGGGGATTTGCATGCGGCGACAGCCGCAAAGTTTCAGAATTCCCGCAGGGGATTCTGAAACCTGTCCGGCTCGATCCACCCGTGCGATGGGGCCCCCGCCCCGAGCCCGTCTCCCTCTCCTCTCATTAGCGATGGGACCCCGGTCCCAAGCCTACCTCCTCCCCCCATTAGCGATGGGACCCCCGGTCCCGAGCCTACCTCCTCCCCCCATTAGCGATGGGGACAGCGCAGCGCCTCCCCGAGCCCGCCCCTCACTCCTCTCCCCAAACCATCTCAATCCTTCCCCACAACCACCAATTCCTTCGACTCCACAGCCATCTTCACCAATTCATCGATCTTATCATCCAAAAACCTCTCATGCTTCCGGATCACATTCAAATTCGGCTTCGTCACCGGATGCTTTGCCACAAAGATCGTACAACAATCCTCAAACGGCAAAATCGACGTCTCATACGTCCCAATCCTCTCAGAAATATCAATAATCTCCTGCTTATCCATCCCAATCAGCGGCCTGTACACCGGCATCTCACACGCATCATCCGTAGCCGCCAGCGAATGCATCGTCTGAGAAGCCACCTGCCCGATACTCTCGCCCGTAATCAGCCCCAGACACTCCGTATCCCTTGCGATCATCTCCGCAATCCGCATCATATACCTTCTCATAATTATCGTCAGCTCATCATGCGGACACTTCTCATAAATATACAGCTGAATATCCGTAAAATTCACCACATGCAGATAAATCGGCCCACTGTACCTTGACACCAGCTTTGCCAGATCCACCACCTTCTGCTTCGCCCTCTCGCTCGTATACGGAGGCGCATGAAAATAAACCGCATCAATCTTCACACCGCGCTTTGCGATCATATACCCCGCCACAGGAGAATCAATCCCTCCCGAAAGCAGCAGCATCCCCTTACCATTCGTCCCCACCGGCATTCCTCCCGGCCCGGGAATCTCTATGGAATAAATATAAATCTTCTCCCGGATCTCAATATACAGCATCACATCCGGCTTATGCACATCCACCTTCATATCCGGGAACGCATCCAGCAGGACGCCGCCCACCTCTGAATTGATCGTCATAGAATCCAGCGGATAATTCTTCCTTGCCCTTCTCGCACTCACCTTGAACGTAATATGCTTGTCCGCATACACATCGTCCATATATTCCACAAGCGTACCGCACAGCTTGTCAAACCCTTCGTCCTCCACCTGCACCATCGGACAGATTTCCGCGATACCGAACACCCTCTGCAGATGCTCCACCGTCTCATCATAATCATACTCCTCAGACAGCACGTCCACATAGATTCTGCCCCGGGTACGATGAACCGCGAAATCTCCCTCACACCGCTTCAGCGCATACTTAATCTGCTGCACAAGCGCATCCTCGAAAATCCCCCGGTTCTTTCCCTTTACGCCGATTTCTGCGTACTTTATCAAAAACGCCTTAAAAACCATACATCCTCCTATCCTGCCCTGCCCGGCTGCTTTTCACATGCCGCCCGACAGCCCAACGACTCCTGCCGGTTTTTCGTCCGGCCAAAAGGCCGGACGCCGACTCTATCTTCTTGTAAACCTGCGCAGCATGGGCACCATCTCATACAACGCATTCAACGCATAACGGATCTCTTCCTCCGTGGTAAACACCGACAGGCTGAAACGAAGCGTAGAGCCCATCAGCTCCTTATCCAGACCAATCGCCCGCAACGTAGCCGATGCCGCCGTTCCCGGCTTATTGGAAGAACATGCGCTTCCCGAAGAAACATAAATTCCCCGCTCCTCCAGCGCATGCAGCAGAACCTCGCTCCGGATTCCCCGGAAAGAAACACTGATAACATGAGGCGCGCTCTCACGCCCGGTCAGCCCGTTAATCTGCACGCCGTCCAGCTGTGTCACACCGTCAATAAACATCTGCTTCAAAGCATACAGCCTGTTCACATCCTCATCCAGATTTCCATACATCTCCTCGGCGGCCTTCGCCAGCCCTGCAATTGCCGGTACATTTTCCGTCCCGGAACGCATGCCGCGCTGCTGGCCCCCGCCGAAAATAATCGGCTGGATTTTTACCGCTTCATTGATATAAAGAAATCCCACGCCCTTGGGCCCGTGAATCTTGTGTCCGCTCACAGACAGCATATCGATTCCCATTTTTTTCGGCAGAATCCTGTATTTACCAAATCCCTGCACCGCATCCACATGAAAAAGCGTTCCCGGATTCATCTGTTTAATCAGCCTGCCCGCCTCAGCGACAGGCTGCAGGGAACCGAGCTCATTATTCGTATGCATAATGGATACCAGAATCGTATCCTGCCTCATTGCATACTCCAAATCCTCCAGCCGGATCCGCCCATAGCAGTCCACCGGCAGATAAGTCACTTCAAAGCCCTGTCCTTCCAGATACTGCATCGTCTGCAGGATTGCCGGGTGTTCAATAGAGGTTGTTATCAGATGCCTTCCTGCCCGGCAGTTTGCATAAGCGCTTCCGATGAGGGCAAGATTATCCGATTCCGTACCTCCCGAGGTGAAGAAAATCTCTTTTTCATTCACCTTCAGGATTCTTGCAATCACATCTTTGGCATAGCGCAGATACTGCTCTGCCTGCACTCCTTTCATGTGCATACTGGATGGATTGCCATAGTCCTGACACATGACCTGGGTCATGATAGCCGCTACGCTGTCAAAGCATTTTGTCGTAGCAGAGTTATCCAGATAGCATTCCATAATTTTTCCCAACTTTCTGTATTTGATTTGCCGGTAAAGAAGCGCGGACTCCCCAATCGGAATCCGCCTAACTTATTATATGTCTGCTTTCGACAATTGGTACTCCTAAACGCCCTGATCCGCCTCCAGCTGATACATAATCCAGGCAAGCACGGTAAAGCCTGCCGTTTCCGTCCGCAGAATGCGCCGCCCCAGTGTCACCGGCACGAAACCGCACTCCGAAGCAGCCTCCACCTCACCATCCTCAAAACCGCCCTCCGGCCCGATGAAAACCGCGATGGACTGGCCGGGGCGGATGCCTGCGATCAGCTCCTTTGTCTTTCCCATACCTTCAGCCAGCTCGTAAGGAAAAAGCTTCACATCCATATCCTTTGCAAAATGCAGCGCCTCCTGCATGGACATCACCGGCATTACCTCCGGTACGATGCGGCGTTTGCTCTGCTTGGCCGCAGACTCGGCAATTCCCTGCCACCTTGCCAGCTTGCTCTTTTCCTTTTTCGCATCCAGCTTTACCACACAGCGCTTAGCCGCCACAGGCACCACTGCAAAGGCCCCCAGCTCCACCGCCTTCTGGATGACAAGCTCCATTTTATCCGCCTTAGGCAGACACTGGAACAGGTAAATCCTGGAAGGCAGCTCCAGCCCATCCTCTTTGATAAAACGAAGCGTGCAAACCACCTCGTCTTCCCGGATTTCCTCAATCCCGCATCTGTACTCCCGTCCATCGACGCCGTTGCTTACCGCGATTTCCTCTCCCGGCTTCATACGCAGTACATTCTTAATATGATTCACATCACTTCCCGTGATGATAACCGTCTTTCCCTGAATCTGCCCGGACTCCACAAAAAACTGATACATTCCGATTCCCGCTCTCCTGTCAAACTGGCTGTTACTGTCACACTGGCTTTCTCGCCGTCACGCCAACCCATTCACCCTGATAATTGACCTCAAGAAGCTCCAGCCCGGCAGCCTTTACCGCATCTACCACCGTTGTTTCCTTGTCATCTATAATTCCTGAAGTAATATAGATTCCTCCCGGCTTCAGCTGGCTGCAGATCACCGGCGTCAGGTTTACCAGTACATCAGCCAGGATATTTGCCGCCACAATATCATAACAGCCATACCCCACCCGATCCTGAACTTCTTTTTCCGTAATGATATTGCCAATCATCATTTCGAATTTATCCGGGTCAATATGATTGGATTCCAGATTTTCACGTACCGCTTCCACTGCGCAGGGATCCAAATCAGTTCCCACCACGCTCCTTGCTCCGAACATCAGCGCAAGAATCCCCAGGATTCCGCTGCCGGTGCCCACATCCAGAAGCACGGTTTCCGGCGTCACAAACTTTTTCAGCTGCCTGATGCAAAGCTGTGTTGTCTCATGCATCCCCGTCCCGAAGGCCGTACCAGGATCAATATGAAGGACCATCTTGTCCTTATCCGTTTCCTCCACCTCTTCCCAGGAAGGGATAACAAGGAGATCATCAATATAAAACTGGTGAAAATACTGCTTCCAGTTATTGATCCAGTCAATATCCTCCGTCTCATCCACGGAAATGCTTCCTTCTCCAATGTCGCAGAATATCCGCAGCTCCTCCAGCTCCCTGCGCACATTTTCCATAACGGACTCCTCGTCCGTCTCTTTGCCGTCTACCAGAAGATGCCCGTCCTCTGTTTCCTCCACGAAAAAGCTGAGCCACGCAATCCCGTCATCCTCCGGCCCATCCGGCAGGATGTCCACGAACATCTGCTCCTTTTCCGCGGCCGTCAGCGGCACCTTATCCTCGATCTGCGCCCCTTCCAGGCCAATATCATAAAGGGTGCTGATAATTATGTCCTCCGCATCCGTTATTGTTTTTATCCTGAATTTTTTCCATTTCATATTATATGCTCCTTACAGGTATTCTTTATCCATAATTTTTCACAGCCCGGAAATCAGCCTTACAGTTTCATCCGTAATGATAATTCCCGTCTCCTCAATGACAGGAATTGCCTTTAACGATCCGCAGGACTCCGACATAAAATGAAGATAGCCAAAAGAAGCCGACGCCTCTTCTGGCCTTTCCCAAAAACCTAAATAAAATAAGGCTTTAATTTCGGCTCTTCCCAAAACGCTCCTTCCGCTCCTTTATGCAGGCAGGACAGATGCCTTTGTTTTATCCGGCCGAAAGGTATCTGCTGTAAAGATAAAACTCAAAGAAACCTTCTGTATTCCATCTTTTTTCAAGTTCATACTTCGGCATATTATACCATTAACCAACTGTTGTTTCAATAAGTTAAAACGCAAGATTAAATTTTTAGGACCATACATTCTTTTTTATAGAAACAGATACCATATTTTATAATATCTTTATATCCCTCCATCTCTAATTCCATTGAATATTTTCGCGTCTCAATCTGGTTAAGCGCCTGGATACACCCTGCTTCCATTTCCGAAAAATCGTCTGCCACCTTTAGCTCCATAATAATTGCAAGCCCGCGTATACTTGCGGACTTCATAATAATATCCGGCCTTCCCAGCCCCGACTCCTGATTGGATATCACCCGGTATTTATTTTGTGTTTTCAGCAATCCTGTTAAAAATCCATGATAATAATTTTCCGCATAGTCATAAAAGCTTATCGTCTCCTGCAGACAGGCTGAGAGTTCTTCTTCCATATATCGCACATTTCCCCGCTCAATCGCAGTAAAAAACTTTCCCAGATCTTTCTTTTCAATTTCCTCAGTAAACCAGTTCCGTATGGTACCCTTAAAAATATGCTTAACCTCAATATTGGGAATGGCCATTAAGATATATTCCGTTTCAGCCTGCAGCCGTCTGTCCACCAGCTTCAGATATCCGGTAAAGAATAAAAAGTTCCATAGATTATCATCTGAACCGTATATACTGTCATAAGTAATATCTTCATGTACAGGTTTTTCAATCACCCCGCCATCGATTAAATGCTCCAGTTCTCCCTTGACTGAGATATCCGCCCGCTCTACAAGGCTTTTAACAATATCATTCGAGCTTGTATTCGCCCAATACGGCATCGGCAAGGCTCCTGCATTTTCCCGAAGCGCATCAAGAAAATTAAGTACACTCCAGGGATTATAGACCTCGGCATTACCAAACCGATAGCCATTATACCATTCCTTCATTATTTCCATCTTATCTGCCCGATCGTATTCATCTAACAACGCCTCGGTTTCCTTTTGAGTAAAACCAAAGTACTCATCATATATATTGCTGAGGATGGATACCATTTTCAGGTTATTCAACCCTGTAAAAATCGACTCTTTTGTTATTCTCAGGCATCCCGTGATCACTCCAAACTCAAGATAAGGGTTTGACTTTAAGGCAGATTCAAAAAGCGAACGGATAAAATCCGACATTTCTTCATAGAAACCATTGAAATAAGCATTTTCCAGCGGAACATCATATTCATCTATTAATATGATCGATTTTTGACCTGTACTCTCCCAAAGTGCCTCGCTTAAAAACTGAAGGGCTCCTGAAAAATCATCTTCGGAAGCGGTTTCCTCCAGAATTTTTTGATATCTGACCGCTTTTTCTGGAGAAAGCCTCTCTTTTATTTTCCTATGCCTGTCGAATTCATTGGCCAGTTCTCTTCGCAGCTTATGATAGGCCGATTGATAAGTACGCTGTTTACCGGATTTCAAGGTCAGACAGATAACAGGATACCTTCCCATCTCCCCTCTATACCGTTCTCCTGCTTCCATGATGCCCAGACCATCAAACAGCTTTTTATTTTCCTCCAATTCGGGCTGAGAATCTTTCTTCTCAAAAAAATATCTCAGCATACTCATATTAAGTGTTTTCCCAAATCTCCTGGGCCTTGTAAATAAATTTACATCTCCTTTTTTATCTAACAGTTCCTTTATAAACAACGTTTTATCAACATAATAATATCCGCTTGTAATAAGCTTTTTAAAATCATCAACATCTATTGGTAATGGCTTTTTCATGCTTTACCTCCGTTGAGTTACAGCTTCACAATTCTATCAGCTTCCAGTCTATCATAGGCATGTCGGCTTAGCAAGGATTACCCGGGTTCAACAGCAGTTAAGTATAAACTGTCAGTTACTACTATTACAAACGTTCCAGCCCCATACGGACCGCCTCTATATGATCGAAGGCCAGTCCCCGTTCCGCTTCCACATCAAATATCGGCCTGCACCTCCGTTCGCCTTCACCCTTCGCTTCCTTTTCCACCGCATAGGCAAAACGAACTCCCGCTTCTGCTGATTCCAGGAAAATACATTCCCCGTTTTCCCCTTCCTCCTTCCAAACCCGGAACCAGACAGCTTCCGCTGCATCGTCCCCGGCCCGGACTGAAAGCTCTTCATCATCCACAACAGCCATAAAGGCCACCGAAATTATCCGTGTACGGGGATCACGCTCCACCTCTCCAAATGTGTAAAGCTGCTCCAGACGCATTCCCTTTACGCCTGTTTCCTCCTCCAATTCCCTGGCGGCCGCCTCCCGCAGAGACTCCTTCATCTCCACAAAGCCTCCCGGCAGCGCCCAACAGCCCAAATACGGATGATTTTTCCGCTTTATCAACAGAAGCCTCTTGTTTTCGCCTGACTTATCCACAGCAAAAATGAGCATGTCCACCGTAACCGACGGACGTTCATAATCCCGGGGCTGATATTGGCTGAGAAACTCCTCCTCCGTCAGACCATTTTCATCCACAAGCTTTCCTTCTTCATTTTTCCGCATTCTGTTCCCGCCTTTCTGATTACATTTTTTATTTATAATTAGTTTACATTTTTTCTTCTATACATTCTTTCTGCGGATTATATAGTATCCGCCTGCCTGTTTTTCTTTATTCTAACACATAGCACACCCCTGCACCAGACATCCCGCATCGGGAAAAATCTGATTTTTATTACCCGGCTCAATTATTCAGCTGGCTGAAATTCTGATTTTTATCTGTTGCTCCTTATTTATTGCTTCTTATTTGTTGCTTCTTATTTGTTGCTTCTTATCTGTTATTTCTTATCTGTTATTTCTGTCTGCCATTCATCAAATCATACTGCAATTACACCTGTCCTTTTAGTTTCCAGGCTGATATAATTAAATCAATTATTTTTCCGCAGACACTTGAGCAACAGATAACGGCGCCAAAGATATACTGGCATGAGGTTTACTATCCTTAACCACCGCGTCGGCTGCCGTCCGTATACGCGCGCGCAGAATACCGGATGGCACAGGTCCATGTGGGGAAAAAATCATTTTCAAGGAGGCCCTTTATGCAGATAATCGAATATTTTGAAGATGGGAAAAAAGAATGCTGGATAGAAAAAATCGGGAGCTGCAACTGGAGTGCAGCAAAATATCTGGCAGTGCTGCTCAGGGACGGCCGGTTTGAAACGGTGCTGGGAACAGGCGGCAAGCTTTTTCTTCTGTGCGATGAAGATGAACTTGTTTCCTTTGTTACCCTGACACATCAGGACTGTATCGATGATATCCGGCTGTTTCCCTGGATGGGGTTTGTATTTACAGCGCCTGAGTACCGGGGACACAGATACAGTGAGCAAATCATCAGCCATGCTTGTGAAGAAGCCAGGAGGCAGGGACATAAAAAAGTATATCTGGCTACGGATCATATTGGGTTCTATGAAAAATACGGATTTGTTTATATGGGAAACCGGCCGGATACGGGCGGTGAGGACAGCCGGATTTATTTTAAGCCGCTTTCCTGACAGCTGTATTCCATTCATACAGCGTTCTCTTATGCAAAGCGCTCCTAAGGCGCTCGTCTGTTATCTACCCGTTCCCTCCGGAGAAACGCCGCTATATACAAAAGGCAGCCCCGCGGGCTGCCTTTTGTTATCTGTCAGGAATCCGGAAATTCCTATTTCCAGAATCCTTTTTTCTTCTTTTCTTTCCCTTCCGCAGTTCCGCCATCGCCCATTCTCTTCGCCGCATTCAGGCTGTCGCCGGAAACTTCGTCGAATTTTCTGAGCAGTTCCTTGGCTTCGCCGGAAAGCTTGTCGGGTACCTGGACTACAAGAGTTACGTAATGGTCGCCGCGCACCTCTTTGTTACGCAGGTTGGGAACGCCTTTTCCCTTCAGGCGGATTTTGGTGTCCGTCTGGGTTCCGGGCTTCACATCATAAATAACCTTGCCGTCCACCGTATCAATAACTACCTCGCCGCCAAGAGCCGCTACGGCAAAGGATACAGGGACCGTGGAATAGATATTGTAATCCTGGCGCTGGAATATGGGATGACGCCCTACAATGACTTCTACAAGCACATCTCCCCTGGGGCCGCCGTTGACGCCCGGTTCTCCCATGCCAGCCAGACGCTTGCACTGGCCGTTGTCGATTCCCGCAGGGATATCCACCTCAAACCGCTTCTTCATGGGTACATAACCGCTTCCATGGCAGTCAGTACATTTATCTTTAATTACCTTGCCGGTGCCGTTACAGTCCGGACAGGTCTGTACATTGCGGACCGTGCCGAAGAAGGACTGCTGGGTAAACACCACCTGGCCCTTACCGCCGCACTTGGGACAGGTAATGGGCTGTGTGCCCTCCTTGGCTCCCGTTCCGTGACAGGTCTTACATTCTTCCTTTACATTCAGTTCTATGGTCTTAGATGTACCGAATACCGCTTCTTCGAAGGTTATGTGCACACTGGTACGAAGATTGGCGCCCTTCATGGGTGCATTGCTCGCCCTGCCGCTTCTGCGGGATCCGCCGCCGAAGAAATCACCAAATATATCACCGAAAATATCGCCAAAATCTGCGCTGTTGAAATCAAAGCCGCCGAAGCCGCCGCCACCTGCGCCGTTGTCAAAGGCTGCATGGCCGAACTGGTCGTACTGGCGCCGTTTCTCAGGATCACTCAGTATCGCATATGCCTCCGATGCTTCCTTAAATTTCTTTTCCGCCTCCGCATCTCCCGGGTTCATATCAGGATGGTATTTTTTGGCGAGGACTCTGTATGCTTTCTTAATGGCTGCGTCGTCAGCATTCTTCTCAACGCCTAGGACCTCATAATAATCTCTCTTTTGTTCCGCCATAAATATGCCTCCCTTGGTTCTGCATTCACCGCAGAATCATCTTTTTCTGAACGCAACACTAAGGGACACGGCAGTGCCCCCTAGTGTTGTATTTTTTAAGCTTAAACCTCTCTGAAATCACCGTCAATTACATCATCATCCGGTGCGGAGCCTGCGCTTCCGGCTGCACCGCCCATGTCAGGGCCTGCGCCTGCTGCGCCGCCGGCTGCCTGCGCCTGCTCATAAACCTTGGAGAACAGGGTCTGTGCGCTCTGCATCAGTTTTTCCTGGGCAGCCTTCATATCTGCAACCTGGGATTCTGTCATTTCCTGATCCTTGGTCTGATCCAGCAGAGTCTTCAGAGCAGCCAGATCTGCCTGTACGCTTGCCTTGTCAGCTTCCGGAATCTTGTCACCTACATCTTCCAGCGCTTTTTCTGTCTGGAATACGAAGGAATCAGCTTCATTTCTTGTGTCAATTGCTTCTTTTCTCTTCTTATCCTGAGCTTCGTACTCAGCAGCTTCCTTTACCGCTTTCTCGATATCACCTTCAGACATATTGGAGCCTGCGGTAATGGTGATGTGCTGTTCTTTTCCTGTGCCCAGATCCTTTGCGGATACATTTACGATACCGTTGGCATCGATATCAAAGGTAACTTCAATCTGAGGAACACCGCGTCTTGCCGGCGGGATACCATCCAGTCTGAACTGGCCGAGAGATTTGTTATCCTTTGCAAACTGTCTTTCACCCTGCAGTACGTTGATATCAACTGCAGTCTGGTTATCTGCCGCTGTGGAGAAAATCTGGCTCTTCTTTGTAGGAATGGTAGTATTTCTCTCAATCAGCCTTGTAGCAACACCGCCCATGGTTTCAATGGACAGGGACAGAGGGGTAACATCCAGAAGAAGGATATCGCCTGCGCCTGCGTCGCCTGCCAGCTTGCCGCCCTGGATGGAAGCGCCGATAGCAACACATTCATCCGGATTCAGGGTCTTGCTGGGCTCATGGCCTGTCATCAGTTTTACCTTATCCTGTACGGCAGGAATACGTGTGGAACCGCCTACCAGCAGTACCTTGCCAAGCTCAGATGCTGTGATTCCCGCATCTCTCAGGGCGTTCTGCACGGGGATTGCTGTTCTTTCCACCAGGTCATGGGTAAGTTCGTCAAATTTGGCTCTTGTCAGATCCATATCAAAGTGCTTCGGTCCATCTGCTGTTGCTGTGATGAAAGGAAGGTTGATGTTGGTTGTTGTTGCGCTGGAAAGCTCTTTCTTGGCTTTTTCTGCAGCTTCTCTCAGTCTCTGCATAGCCATCTTGTCGCCGGAAAGGTCGATGCCTTCCTGCTTCTTGAATTCGCTTACCATCCAGTCGATTACTTTATTATCAAAATCATCACCGCCCAGACGTGTATCACCGTTGGTTGCAAGTACTTCGATTACGCCGTCACCGATTTCGATGATGGAAACATCGAAGGTACCGCCGCCCAGGTCGTATACCATGATTTTCTGTTCTTTTTCATTATCAAGGCCATAGGCAAGCGCTGCTGCCGTAGGCTCGTTGATGATACGCTTAACATCCAGGCCTGCGATCTTTCCTGCATCCTTGGTTGCCTGACGCTGTGCGTCATTGAAGTAAGCGGGAACTGTGATAACAGCTTCGTTTACTTTTTCTCCCAGATAGTTCTCCGCATCTGCTTTCAGCTTCTGCAGAATCATTGCGGAAATTTCCTGCGGGGAGTATTTCTTACTGTCAATGTCTACCTTGTAGTCGCTTCCCATATGTCTCTTGATGGAAGCAACCGTTCTGTCCGCGTTGGTTACTGCCTGACGCTTTGCAGGCTCTCCTACCAGTCTTTCCCCTGTCTTGGTGAATGCGACAACACTGGGTGTTGTTCTTGCGCCTTCCGCATTGGCGATAACGGTGGGCTTTCCACCTTCCATTACTGCCACACAGCTATTTGTTGTACCTAAGTCGATACCAATAATTTTGCTCATGATTCTCCTCCATTCTACCGCTTAATACGGCTATTTCATCAGGCCATGCCTGAAATACTTAATTTGCCACCTTAACCATACTGTGTCTTACCACAGCGTCATGATATGTGTAACCCTTCTGGAATTCCTCCACTACGATGTTCTCACCGTATTCCTCATCCTCCACATGCATCACTGCATTGTGGAAATTAGGATCGAATTCCTGACCTGCAGCTTCGATGGGCTTTACTCCCATGTTGTCCAGCTCGGTCATCAGCTGTTTATATACCTTGTTCATGCCTTCCACAAAAGCGGAATCCTTTTCATTCTCCGGTACGGCTGCCAGACCTCTTTCAAAGTTGTCAACCACCGGGAGGATTTTCTCTATCACACTTTTTGCTCCGGTTTCGAACATTGCTGCCTTTTCTTTGTCGGTACGTTTTCTGAAGTTTTCAAATTCGGCCATCTGACGTTTTACCCTGTCTTCCAGTTCGTCTATTTTCACTTTGAAGGCCTCTTCTTTTTTATCTTTCTTTTTCTTTTTGAAGAATCCCTCTTTTTCTACAGAGGAATTATCCTCCGCCTGTTCGGAATCCTCCTGGGTATCCTCCGATGCCCCGGCTTCACCGCCTTCTCCGTTTCCTTCGGAAGAATCAGTATCCGCGTCTGCCGTTTCCTCTGTCCTGGGAGCTTCTGCTGTCTCTTCTCCGGCCTTCGCCTCAGAAGCAGTGTCCATCTCTTCTTCCAGATTACGGTTATCTTTATTTTCCATTTTCTGCTTCACTCCATTCTGTGTACCTGACACTTCTATTTTTTCTTATACAGCGTATCCAGCTGGCTCATGAGATTCTTCAGAATGCCCACGACTCTGTCGTAATCCATTCTCTTCGGTCCGATGATTCCCACCGTCCCTTTCATTCCTTCTCCCAGTTCATAGGTTGCTGTAACAATACTGCAGTCCTTCATTGTCTGTACCGGGGTCTCATCACCGATATATACCTGTATGCCGGTGCTGTTCTCATCAGCAAGTGTTTCCTGAACTATCTGGTTTAATGCCTGTTTTTCTTCAAATGTGGTAATAAGCTGTCCGGCCAGCTCCTTATCCGCCAGCTCCGGATATTTAAGGATGTTGTTGGTGCCGCTGGTATAAATCTCCAGGTCTTCATCCGCCTGAATGGCTTCCGCCACCGCATCGATAATTTCTCCCACCATGCTGCTGTGTATTCCTGCCTGCTGCTTCAGGTTGGCTATTGTCCCCAGATTAATCTCATCCATGGATTTGCCGTTTAAATGCGTATTCAGCAGGATGTTGAGCTTAAGCATGGTTTCCTGATCCGGCGCCTCGTCCACGTGGAGCATTGTGTTCTTAATCACATTGCCTTCCACAACGATAACCGCCAGCACCTGATGTTCATCCACTCTTGAAAGCTGAATGAACTTCAGCTTGTTTCCATGATAAAGCGGCGATGAAATCATTGCCGCATAATTGGTATTTACCGCAAGAACCTTCGCTACCTGCTGGAGAAGATGTTCCATCTTATCTTCCTTCTCCACGAGAAGCTCCTTCAAATCAGCGACTTCCCTGTCCTTCTCTTCCAGCATGCTGTCCACATAAAGACGGTAGCCTTTATCGGAAGGGATCCTGCCTGCCGAGGTATGAGGCTGAATGATATAGCCGAGCTCTTCCAGATCAGCCATCTCATTGCGGATGGTAGCTGAACTCAGGTTCAAATCCGTATATTTGGAAATTGTCCTGCTGCCCACCGGCTCTCCCGTCTCCAGATAGTTCCGGATGATAGCCTGCAGAATCTTCATTTTACGTTCATCCAGTTCGCTCTGCATTACCTCACCTCTTTTTTAAGTTGTTAGCACTCAACCCTTAGGAGTGCTAACACCTTCTGAACATACATTATCACTTCTCCCAAACGTTGTCAACTCGTTTTTTGAAATAAATTAGTGAAAAAAATATGAAAATCATGAACGTAAACTTAAGAAAAAATCAAATATCCCTGTATGAGGAAACATTTTCAAAAGAAACGCCGTATCCTTAAAGAGGCCGGAATCGGACGGATCAGACAAAAGATCCGCCGTTCCTGTCCGGATACGGCGTGTAAATGATGTGAAGTTATATGCAGCCTTATGCTGCGTCAGAACGGTTCTATGTAATACAGTCCTCTGTTCCCTGGGATCAGATGGCAAAGCTGCCGGTAACGTCTCCGTTGATTACATAATATACACTGCTCTCTTCCGGCTTTACATACAGTTCTACGGTTTTGAACTCTTCTTCGTTTCTGCCCAGGTCATATTTCCATACGTCCTTCGCAATTTTTACCAGATCCTCCGATGAGTAGGATTTTCCTGCAAACTGTACGGTTACTGTCTCTTTGATCTCTTCCCTGGCCGCTGCTTTTTTCGCAGGGGCTGCTGCGGGCTTCTCAGCCGCTTTTTTCACAGGAGCTTTCTTAACAGGCTCTTTCTTCACAGTTTCCTTCTTTACGGTTTCTTTCTTTACTGTCTCTTTCTTCACAGCTTCCTTTTTTACAGCTGTTTTCTTTGCAGGCGCCTTTTTGGCAGGTGCCTTTGCCTCTGCGGGCTCTTTTACGGCCGCTTTTACTGCTGGTGTTTTTTCGGGTTCTTTGGTTTCGATTTTGGGCGCATCAGCTTTTGCAGCGATTTTCTCAACAGGTTTTACAGTTTCCTTTGCTTCGGTTTTCTTCGTTTCTGCCATAATTTTTTCTCCTCCTTTAGACCCAGGTACTTTGTCCAAGCACAATACACATAGCAGTAATATACCTGAATATAGGACTAAGTTTACCGCAAAGCCGCGAAGTTGTCAACTTTTCGTCTGATTTCCCGGGATCGTCACCGCAAAACAGCTGCCTTTCCCCGGCTCGCTTTCCAGTTCAATATGACCGTTATAGTACTCCGCAATATGTTTTACGATGGACAGGCCGAGCCCTGTGCCGCCCATCTTTTTGCTGCGTCCTTTGTCCACGCGGTAGAAGCGTTCGAAGATCCTGTCCTGATCTTCCTTTCTGATTCCGCAGCCGTCGTCGCGGACACGAACGCACATATCCGTCCCCCTGGCGCTGATTTCAACCCATACATTACCGCCGGGATGGTTGTATTTGATGCCGTTGCTGACCAGATTCATAATCAGCTCCCGAAGCTGTTTGGCGCTGGCCTCTATGGAGACAGGCTCGCATTCCTTGTGAAGCGTTACCTGATATTCCGCGGCAATGGGTTCGACAGATTCAAAAATTTCCGTAAGCAGCGGCACCATTCGCACCGTGGAGTAGGTCACCTCCGCTTCCTTGGCTTCCAGCCTGGATATCATGAGGATATCATTGATCAGATTTGTCATATTGTCCGTTTCCTTCAGAATCCTGGCAATAAAATCCTTTTTGACGGCCTCATCCGTCACAAAGCCCTGATCCAGCAGCTCCGCATAGCCTCTCACCGATGTGATAGGGGTTTTAAGCTCATGGGAGGCATTGCTGAAAAATTCCTGGCGGATACGTTTTTCCTTTTCCAGGCGATCCATGTGCTCCCGGATTTCCTCCGCCATTTTCATGGTGGTTGCAGAAATCACGTTCAATTCCTTATATTTATAGGTTTTAAAGGTAAAGCTGGGATTGTCGCTGCGCACCTTTTCCATCTCCCTGGAAATCTCATTTAAGGGCGTGGTAATCGTATTTGTAAAACGCACGGCGATGACGACGCTCATGGCAAAAGCAATCCCTGTGCCCAGAAGAAGCACCGGGAAAATCAGTATCATGTAATCCAGCATATTGGTATAAGGAACCGCCATGCGCACCACATAGGGTCCCTTCTTGGAATGAACCGCCACATACAGCATGTTCTCTCCCAGGCTTTCCGAATTCCTGGTAGCAAAACCGGAGCCGCTGCGCAGCGCCTCTTTCACCTCTTCCCTCTCCAGATGGTTTTCCAGGGAATCCACCTGTTCAATTTCGTTGTCCGCCACTACCGTGCCGTCTTCACCGATAATGGTGACGCGGGAATTTTCATCCATGGTCGCTTCATGCAGACGGCTGAGCTGTTCCTGCAGATCCCCGTCATAATTCAGGGAATAGTCCACCACATGAATGGTATTCAGCATGGATTCCCGATTGCTTTTCAGCATATTTTTGCCGATAAAATAGTAAGAAAAAACACTGCTGACCGCGAGGGCCAGCATGAGTATCGCTACGAACCGGAGTAATATCGCTCGTTTCATAATTTAATTATCCCTGTTTTCCGTCTCCTGCGGGAGCACAAAACGATAGCCCACGCTGCGGATAGTCTTGATATATCTGCTGCCTTCCTCGCCCAGCTTCTGGCGCAGGGTACGGATATGAATGTCCAGTGTGCGCGTTTCTATGTCTGCCGTATAATCCCAGAGTTTGTTAAGAAGCTCATCCCGCTCCACCACTCTGGCCCGGTTATCGATCAGATACATAAGAAGCTCATATTCCTTATAAGTCAGAACCACCGGCTCCCCGTTCATGGCCACTTCCCTGGCTGCCGTATCCACACACAAACCGCCCAGACGCACCTTTCCCTCGGACTGCACAGGCTGCTGCTCGGACGCCCTTCTAAGCAGCGAACGAATTCTCGCCGCCAGCTCCAAAACCCCGAAGGGCTTAGTCACATAATCATCCGCGCCGCCGTCCAGCCCCACCACCTTATCGTACTCCTTATCCTTAGCCGTAAGCACAATAATCGGCATACTCTTCAGCTCATCCTCCCGCCCCCTGATAATCCGAATCGCAGAAAGACCATCCATGCCGGGAAGCATCAAATCAAAAACCGCCAAATCCGGCTTCTCCCTCCCAACAACCTCCAACGCTTCCTCCGCAGTCTCAAAAGCCGCCACCTGATAGCCATAACCTTCCAAAGCAATTTTCACCAGATTCCGGATATTCTCATCATCCTCAATCACAAATATCTTCTGCATCCTACTCTCCATTCCGCCACATGCCATTAAATCCTTAACCTGTTTTCATAAAACCCGGTGCCAAGATGTGCCTGGTTCTGGTTCAGCTTCGTGTATGTGGGCGCCGTGCTCTGCCTTCACTGCGGTTCCCTTTGGCCCGGCAGTGTTCCCTGTAAAGGCCGTTTAAAAACGCCGGTCCTTACGCCACGTCTTTTGTGGCGTTAGTACCGCTGCGTTTTTAACCGAGCGAAAGCGTGCCTTTTCAGGGAATACTGCCGGACCAAAGGGAACCGCAGTGAAGGCAGAGCATGGCGCACACATGCACGAAGCTGGACCAGAACTCTCGCCGCTTCCTACCGGGGTTTCTGACAACAGTATATCACTCTTCGTCCAACGCAGGAAGTGGTTTGCGGGATTCGCTGACCACATACCCCGCAATGTTGGTGGCATGATCCGCGATTCTTTCCAGATTGCTGATCAGATCCAGGAATACCACGCCGCTTTCTGGTTCGCATTTCCCTTTGGAAAGACGCTGGATGTGTTTCTCCCGCAGCTCATCCTCCAGCTTATCCACATTCCTTTCATAATCCGCTTCCTGAATTGCATCCTGTGTGCTGGAAAGCTCCCTGGCCTTCAGCGCGCTTTCCAGCGCCAGTATGGTTTCACTGGAAATCAGCTTCAAATCCTTGAAGCCTTTCTTGGAAAAGGAGATCTCATCCTTGCGCATATTTTCGGCAAGCTCCGCGATATTTTCCGCGTGATCTCCTACCCTTTCCAGGTCACTGATGGTATAGAAAAGATTTTTTACCACCTTATGCTGCCCCTCGGTAAGGGAAAGATTATCCACCCTCACGAGGAAGGAGGTGAGAACCTTTTCCATTTCATTTATGATTTTTTCCTTATCAAACACAGAGCGGATCAGTTCCTTGTTGCCTGTCTCCACGCCTTCCAGGGCCGCCTTCAGGTTTTCCAGGGCGGACTGGCCCATCACATTTACCTCTCCCATCACGGTATCCATGGCAAATGCAGGGTTTTCCAGAATACGTTCGTCCAGATGGCGGCGCATTTCCCCTGCCGGCGTTATTTCTGCGATCTCCGCTTCCTTATCATCCCTTATTATATAGGTAGAAAGCTTGACAAGCTTATTTGCAAAAGGAATCAGCATCAGGGTATTGAGTACGTTGAAAATTGTATGGAAAACAGAAATTTCCACACTGTTAATGGCTGCCGCGCCCCATGCCGCATTAAAACGGAACAGGATAAACATGATAATGCCGAAAACCACAGCGCCGATGACATTGAACAGCAGGTGGATAACAGAGGCTCTTTTTGCATTCTTCCCGGCTCCCGCGCTGGAAATCAGGGCGGTCACACAGGTCCCGATATTCTGGCCCAGCGTAATGAACACAGCGGACTGCCAGTTTACCACACCGTTGAGCGCCAGCGTCTGCAGGATACCCACAGAAGCCGAGGAGCTCTGGATAATGGCGGTAACCACAGCGCCGGCCAGCACCGCGAGAACGGGATTCCTGCCAAGGACGGCAAAAGCCTGTGCAAATATGGGCGCTTCTCTGTATGGCTTAATCGCATCGGACATGAAGGAAAGGCCAATAAACAGGATACTGAAGCCTACCAGAATCTCTCCGATTTTTTTCTTTTTTTCTGATTTTGTAAAAAGTACGAGGAACGCGCCGATCCCCAAAAGCAGCGGGGCAAAAAATTCCGGCTTCATTACGCTCCCCCATTCGCTCATGGAAACAATCCATGCCGTAATGGTAGTACCGATATTGGCGCCCATGATAACGCCCACTGCCTGGGCAAGCTCCAGCATACCTGCATTTACAAAGCCTACCACCATAACCGTGGTGGCTGAAGAGCTCTGTATGATAGCGGTGACTCCTGCGCCTACAAGAATAGCCATCAGCCTGTTTTTTGTCAGAAAGCCCATCAGCTTCTGCATTTTTCCTCCGGCTGATTTCTGAAGGCCGTCGGCCATGATATTCATCCCGTAAAGGAACATTCCCAGGCCGCCGATGAAAGAAAACAACATTCCTACATCATTAATAGACATCTCATCTCTCCTCTGCCCTCATCAACGGATATCGCTGTCTGAAACTTACTCGAAATCCTGACGTATCCCTCATTCCGCTTCGGGGCGGTATCTTTTTCCTATGTTTCCGATGAAAAACTGCTGTCCTCCGGATTCTGGCCGGACCACGGCATTTTCTCATTGTCCATCATTATTTTAACAGGTGAGTGTAAAGTACACGCTTAGGTTATGTAAAATCTATGTAAAATATCAGAAATCCAAACCTTACATAAGCCAAATGGCATCTTGTCGTGCACAAGGGTATCTTATCCTGCGCCACATTGTATTTCCTCTGCTGTCCGGCTATAATAACCTCAATCCCAAAGGAAAGAAGGGCTGACCTATACTTTATATGACAAATATCATATTTATTCCCGCCAGGGAACGGGGACTGCGTTATAAAAATACTGTGTATGACAATATCATGTATTTTCCAGCGAGGAAGTGGATGGGCATCGGCACAAAGGAGCCGCTGAAATCTATGGCAGACGAAACTGCACGCAGGGATAAAGTGACCTTTCTGATATCCTCCCACGATTTAAGCCTTTTCAGCAATCTGGCCGACAGCTGTCTGCTCCTGTTTCACGGGCGCATTGTCTGTCGGACTGGGGAAAAACCGGAGGCGGAGGAAATCAGGAAAAAGTATGAAGAATGCAGAATCCGCAGCTTATGCGAAAAAGAAAGGCAGGTGTTTTATTCCGGGGCATTGGAAAAAGAACGGATATGCGTCATTTTTAGCACCCATTAACGTAATTGCGAGGAGGTTCCATGAAGCTGATAATACATCAGGATCGGCAGATTACTGAAACTGAAATTACCATCCGCTGTGCACGCATGGATACCCGGCTGGAGCAGCTGGCCGGACATATCAGGCAATTTGGTTTTTCCCTGACGGGCTATCAGGAGGATAAGGAATTCCAGCTGCCGCTGGAGAAGATATTTTTTATGGATTCCGCAGATGGAAGAACCTATCTTTATCTGGAGAAAGAGGTGTACTACTGCCGGGAGACTCTGGCCTCCCTGGAGGCCCGCCTTTCCCGCACTTCCTTTACCAGGATCAGCAAAAGCTGTCTGGTCAACACCAGCTTCCTGCAAAGTGTGCGGCCGCTGTACAACCACCGGCTGGAGGCCACCCTGCAAAATGGAGAAAAGCTGGTAATTACGCGAAATTATATCGAACCTCTGAAGGAAAAGCTGAAAGGAGCAAATGTATGAAAAATTTTCTGACCGTACGGGTGCCGTCCACCTGTATCTGTTTTACCCTGCTGCTTCTTGCCAATGCCGCCCTGAATCTGCTGAGCGGTATTGATACCGAAGGGTATGATTTCACCGTCCTGGTCCTGTTTCTGATCATATTGCTGTGCCAGGGGGTGGATATTGCCCTGGATCATGTTGAATTCAGGACATGGAAGCAGTACTGCATTACAGAGTCATTAATTTTGTATGTGGTGAACCTGGCAGTATTCCGTATCATTTTCTGGCATTCCTTTTCGGCCAGGCAGCTTATTATTTTCACCCTGATTTTTTTAGTCATTGTAACCGCTGTATTTTCCTATTTCAGAAAGCTGCAGCGTATGCAGGTGGATGAAATCAATGCGCTTATTGCTAAAATGCAGTCAGATGCGCCGCGGCAATAAAAAAAGTCCGAAACTGCGCCCGGCTTCTAATAGAGGGCCGCAGTTTCCAGACTCAGTCAGGAAACATCTCTCGCTTTCAGTATGGCTAATTCCCATTTCGTAACTTGCCGGGCATGGGGTCAATTTCCGTGGCTAAAACACTTTTTTAAGAATAAAATCCTTTTTTCTATGTTATTCTGTGCAATTTGTGTCTTTATTGCCGAGTCATAACCGTGAATTGTGCCTTTTGTGTCGTTCAACTCAACTTTCGCCCCTGCTTCCATCAGTCTTTCAGCATACAAAATTCCTTCATCATGCAGGCAATCATATTCCGCTGTTTCAATGTACGTATCCGGAAGCTTATGAGGCAACAAATTCTGCATGGGCGATGCGTTCCTGATGTTTTCTCCTGTTACGTTCTTTAAATAGAATTCCCACATTTTTTTGTTATTTTGGGAATTCCATAATGGAGTATCAGAGTACAATTTTATGGATTTCGTGGACATGGACGCATCTGTCACCGGATATATTAACATCTGTGCACAGGGAATGGGCAAAGCTACTTTTTCATATGCATTGCAAATCGCAGCAGCAATTGCCCCGCCGGAACTATCTCCTGCGATTCCAATCAGTTCTCTGTCAATAAGCAGGCTTTCCGCATTCTTTAACAGCCATTTATATACGGACAATACATCCTGATATGCCGTTGGATATGGATGCTCCGGCAACAGATGATAATCCGGAAGGACCACCCTGCAGTTTGCTTCCAATGCATAGATACAGGCAAGCTTTTTATGATGGGCTGACGCCTTATAACTGAACGCACCGCCATGGATATATAGCAAACACGGAAGCTTATCCGCTGCTGAAGCAGGTTCGTATATTGCAACCTTTAACGGTAACCTGCCGTTTTCCCGTATTATTATCCGTTTGCAACTAATTTCCCTGGGAATTCCTGTTAATGCGAAAGCCAGCATCTGGTAGATATTTGCTGTCTTTATCAGGAACTTATTATACGGAACCCTCTTTGCTATGCTTTTTAATTCCGGGTCTATCAAATGTGTATAATTCATCTATGCGTTCTCCAAATACAAATTCGTCCGTCCTGGGCTATTAAAGCAACTCGCCAGCCTTCTACACTTCATTTTTCCCATAAATTCCATCGGTTATATCACGCTTTTGTCCATCGGGAGGGGCAATTTACACCCTGCTTAAATGTTGTTTTTTATTTTTAGATTTAATATGTGTAAATAATTTTGCACCAAAATAACAAATTTCTAATTTGCCGTTCAAATAATCAGGATATTATAATGAAACTTTTTTTATCTTCAACATTCCTTCTCATAAGTTTAATGTATCAATTATTCCACAAAGCTTATCGAGGGAGTCTATCGTATAGTTCTGGTTAAATGTCTTAACAGCATTGCTTCTATTAATCAGCACTGAAACCGCCCCGACACTGTTTGCCCCAACTATATCTTTTTCTTCATCTCCCACATAAATCATTTCGTTTGGCAGTATATTAAAACACTCTGCCGTTTTCAAAAATCCTTCTTTACATGGTTTTCTGTAGCCTACATCTACAGAAGTCAGAATTAAATCAATATAAACAGTAAGCATTGCAAAGTCCTTTAAAGAGAACTCGTTATCCATTCCATAAGCAACATCGGTCAATATTCCTGTTTTTATTCCCTTGCTTTTCAATCCTTTTAATGTTTCAATTACTTCAGGAAATGGATGGGCGTCTGCCTGAAAAAAAGAATAAAACGCGGATTTCATGGCATGCAAATCCGCGTTTAAACAATCCCACGCTGACATAATTTCTTTAAAAATTATGTCAGACGTAATTTCAGTCTCTCGATAATTGACTCTTGTGTTGTATTTTGTAAGAATTTCTGCTGCAACGTCCATCATACCGTCTGCCAAAACTATATTGCATTTGGCGGCTGCTTCACAAAGCGCAGGACGATATAAGGAAGTCCAGCTTAAGGGATTATTGTATTTTATTAACGTATGCCCAACATCAAAGGATACTACTTTTATCATATTCCAATCTGCCTTTTAAAAATATCAGCAAAATACCATTTTGCCGGAAACATACAAACATACGCTTAACCAGGCCACCACAAATTTACGCAGCAATCACATAAAAATACAGCAGCACCAGAATACCCAGCACGATACGGTACCAGCCGAAAACCTTGAAATCATGCTTTTTAATATATCCCATGAGGAAGGAAATCACACCCATGGACACTACAAAAGCCACCACCATGCCGATAATCAGAAGCGACGCTTCGGTCATGCTGAAGCCGAGCCCGAATTTCACCAGCTTCAGAAGGCTTGCGCCGAACATGACGGGAATCGCCAGGAAAAAAGTGAATTCCGCGGATACCACCCTGCTGACGCCGATGAGCAGCGCGCCCACGATGGTTGCGCCGGAGCGGGAGGTGCCGGGGAATACCGCGGCGATAAGCTGAAACAGGCCGATAATCAGGGCATCCCGGTAGGTCAGGGACGCCAGGCTTTTGATCCGGGGCTTCCTTCCCTTATTCCAGTTTTCAATTACAATAAAAGCCACGCCGAACAGAATCAGCATAATGGCCACCGTGGTGGCATTATACAGATACGGCTCCACCAGATCATCCAGGAGTATGCCGTAAATCATGGCAGGGATGCAGGCCACCAGAACCTTGAACCACATGACAAAAATATCCGTTTTAATAATGCCGTTTTTCTTACGCCGCTTTGAAAAATCAAAGGGGAACAGCTTATTCCAGAACAGAACCACCACCGCCAGGATCGCCCCCAGCTGAATCACTACCAGGAATACTTCCCAGAATTCAGGAGATACATCCAGCGTGACAAATTCATTCAGCAGTATCATATGTCCCGTGCTGCTGATGGGCAGCCACTCCGTAATACCTTCCACAATTCCAAACAAAACCGCTTTTAAAATTTCGATCATATCATTCTCCAATTTTTATACTGCTGCTGTCCGCCGGACGTACCGGCCAAACAGACAGCCTGTTTTCATTTTCCGAAAACTCCGCCGCCTATCTTTGCACGCTGTCACCGTTTTCCAGATAACGCAGCATATCCTCAAAGCACTCCCGGGCATCTGCATAGCCCTCCTCATAAAGCAGCCGCAGCTTCTCCTTATCCTTCTCTATTCTGCCAATACCGCTGGCCCTTTTCGGACGGATAACAAAAGCCTGGCCGTTTGCTGTCTGGGCATCCAGATAATCCAGCATCCGGTTATAGGCCACATGCCGGTTTGCCATCAGCTCGTAAACTTTGGGATACCTGGCATAACGCACCTTTACCAGTCCCAGATGGCCGGAAGGCTTCCTCCTGTAGCCGGTTTCCTTAGTGAGCACCACAATATTTTTCCGGTTGCCGTCCACAATGGAATGCATGATGGGCACGCTGTCGGAGAGACCGCCGTCCAGATACAGCTTATCCCCGATTTTCACATTTCTCGATACCAGCGGAAGGGACGCGGAGGCCCGCACCGCGATGATATCTTTATGCATATCCTTCAGACGCAGGTATTCCGCCTGACCGGTTTCAATATTGGTAGCCACCGCATACGCTCTGCCCTGATAAGCATTAAAAGCATCATAATCATAAGGATTCAGAACGTTTGGGATATCGTCATAACACATTTTTACCCCGAAAAGATCCCCTGTGGTCAGCACATTGCGCGCACTGCAGTAATGTGCGTCATCCAGATAATCCACGCTGATATCATAAGCCCTGCCCCGCTGGCGCGACAGGTAGCTGCACAGATGGCATGCGCCTGCGGACACTCCATAACAGCTGGAAAACTCAATATTTTGATCCATGAAAAAATCCAGGACTCCGGCGGTATAAATTCCTTTCATCCCACCGCCTTCCAGAACCAGTCCGGCCTGATACATACTGTCTACCTCCAAGTCAAATTTGCTGCCGCTTTACGCAAATTATCCGATACTAACCGATGTTTCCGTACTCCGCCGCCACAAATTTTCTCAGGGCAGCCAGGGAACGCTCCACCTTTTCCGTTTCAATACAGTAAGCCATCCTGAAATATCCGGGACATCCAAAGGTATCCCCCGGAACCAGAATCAAATCGTATTTCAGCGCCTTTTCACAGAAGATTTTCGCATCCTCCTCCAGAGCCTTCGGGAATATGTAAAAGGTTCCGCCTGGCTTCACACAGGTAAAGCCCAGCCCGGTCAGGCAATCATACAGAAGGTTCATGTTGGTCTCATAGACGGAAAGATCCGCCGTTTTATCCAGCACCTTAGCCACTGCAAGCTGGATGATGGAAGGAGGACAATTATGGCCGATCCCTCTGGAAATCTGCCCGCACATGTTCACAATCACTTCCGCATCAGGACAGGCAGGATTTACCGCCACATAGCCGATTCTCTCGCCGGGAAGGGAAAGAGACTTGGAATAAGAATAACAGGAGATGGTATTCGCGTAATAACGTGACACATAAGGCGCCTTAACGCCGGCAAACACGATCTCCCTGTAAGGCTCGTCGGATATAATAAAAATATCGTGCCCGTACTCCTGCTCTTTCTTTCTCAGTATATCCGCAAGCCGCAGGATAGTTTCCTCGGAATATACAATGCCTGAAGGATTATTGGGCGTATTGATAAGAACAGCCATTACCTTCTCACCCAGCATTTCTTCAAAGGCATCAAAATTTATCTGAAAACTCTCCGTATCCGGAGGCACCACCTTCAGCACAGCTCCGGTAAGATTCACATAAGGATTATATTCAGGGAAATAAGGAGCAAATGTCAGTATTTCATCGCCCGGCTTTGTTACCGCCCTGTAGGCATGGGCAAGCGCTCCTGCTGCACCGGAGGCCATAAAAATATGCTCCGGGCCGTAATTCATACCGAATCTTTCGTTCAGGGAAGCGGCAATAGCCGCCCTCACAGACGGTATTCCCAGACTGGGACTGTAGCCATGCAGCGAACATGGATCGCTGTTTTTAAGCATCTCTATCATACACTCCGTAAACTCCTCCGGAACAGGAACGGACGGATTCCCCAGGCTATAATCAAATACATTGTCATATCCTATCTCTTCCCCACGCTTCGTCGCAAACTCCGACAAAATCCGAATCACAGATTTGCCGCCCAGCATGGCTCTATACTGTTCTGATACCATAATTTCCCTCCAAACCGCCTCTTGGCTTTTCATCCCGACCATTGTAACACATGCGGGGTATTTGTTACAACAGTTTGTAAGGTTAAAGTTCGCCCCCTTCCACAGCCCCTGCCACCCGGAGAAGCCCGTGTCTTGCGCCCCGAACTCTAACTGCAAAGTATATTAAAAAAGCCTGAACATGCTGAAAACATGACTCAGGCCTAAATTTAAATTTATTTTTATCAGAAAATCTCTTCTTTCCAAATAATAGCTATAACTTATTTCGCTGTAACATTATGGCAGCCGGTTGTTTCGTTGTCGATGAAAAATTACAGATAATTATTTAAATCCATCGGCATGCGGTAAATCAGCAGGGCTACCAAAGGGATCAGGATTTCGCATACCTGGACGAAAAAGCTTGCAATGTCTTCGGTGATGCCGCCAAAATGTTTAAAGGCCACCCAGCAATAATAGAGGAATGCGATAAGAGCCCCTGCGAGGCAGCCGATGCCTACCACAAGATTCATCCGCAGCATAAAAAAGGCACAGGCCGCGATATAAAGGATCAGGACAGCCGCCACTATGAGCTTGGTTCTGCCTTCAGGTACATACAGCGTGCATTTGCTGGTCTGGGAATGGCGGAACCAGATGATGGACAGGCCATAGAGAGAACGGGAAAGAATAAAGCCGAGAGAAACCACCGGCCATCCGTCTATGGGCATTTCACTCCAAAGTCCTACTATGATAAGGAAATAACTGACACAGGTGATGATGGCAAAATAGCCGCTGTGGGAATCCTGGAGGATTTCCAGTTTGCCTTTTCTGGGCTGATGGGAGGACAGGGCGTCCACAGTGCGGAAAAAGCCGTCCATATATGCACCGCCGGAAAGAAGGAGCGGGATCATCACGCAGACAACAGACCGGAGGAACTCATAGTCCAGCAAATAGGGGTGTACTATCCGCCATTCTGTGATCAGGAAAGCAATGATGGCTCCTACCCACGGTACAAAACACAGAATATATTTCATGTTATCCTTTGTTTTTTCCACCTGGCGCGCAGGCACCACGGAGTACATGGAAAAAGCGAGTCTGAAGCTGTTCCAAACCTGTTTCATGCTTTTTGGTCCTTTCTCTTTCGTGCAGTCTGTCACTCTGATTACTCTATTACAACATCATCCGCATACTGATCCCAAATCAGGCAAATCCAGGTTTTTCCCTGGCTGAGTACGATAGGATCACCATTTTCGTCCACATAATAGGCAGGATCCGTATCCGCGTAGCGGGACCAGGTGCCTTCCGTCATTTTCCCCTGGGTGAATACCTGAACCTTCATGCCGTTGTCACCGTGGCAGCCAAAGGCCAGATAATCATTTTCATCGCGCACCTCACCGTAGCAGTACTGGAAAATAACATTGTCAAAGGCAAGCTGTTCTCCGGTGCTTTCATCAATATGGGGGCCGCCGTACTGGTAGCGGTAATATTTTCCGTCTTTTTCATTATATTCAAACCAGGCCTGCACCTTGCTGTAGCCGTTGGGCTGGTCTTTTTCCTTTCCGCCCGGATACAGCATTTCCGCAGTTTTTCCTTTGCTGTTGTCCGGCTTCTGCCCGTCTGCTGCAAAGGCAAATTTAGGCTTATGCGCATCATGGTAGGTACGGCTGTATTTCATTTTATCAATATCTTTCTGAAGGCCTTTAATGTCCAGATAGACATTGTGGGGCATTTTTCTTTCCGTTGTACGAAGAAAAGTATTGGGCGCAGGATGGTTAATCCCGGCAACGGGGCCGCTGATATTGTCCACCCGATCACTGTTGAGAAGCTCGCCCACATAAGGGGTTGCCTGTCCGAAGTGTGCATAAATGGCGTCAAATTCCAGGGCGCAGTATACAAAATAGTCCCGGCTGCTTCTGATATATCCTATTTTGTCCATGTCTCCATAATTTTCAAAAAGGCCCATCAGCCTTGTAATACGGCCCTCAACCGGAGCCTCATAGATAATGGAGGCTTTCGAAGTCCCTGTCTGGGGGCAGCCTTCCAGAATATTGTTAAGCATGACTGCAAGCGGCCTCTGCTTTACCTGTTCCGGATCCATTTTTTCTCCGGTAAGATAGCTGTGCTGTCCGTCATTTTCCACCAGGGCGGCCTGCTGGGTATTAGTCACAGCACCCGTTTCATTCGCTTTCGCCTGTTCGGTGGCGCTGACCGTCTCCTGTTTTGTCTGCGTTTCCGATTCCTGCGGAGGCTCCGTTTTCTTTCCGCAGCCTGTCAGAAGCGCCGCTCCCAATATCAGTGTGCTGAAAAAAACAGCGGTTTTATGCATCCTTTTTCCATCTGTCCGGAATTTTCTCATTCGTCTCTCCTGTAAAAAACAAAACTGACCGGCAGCCGCAATACTTTCCGCCGCCTGGCCTGCATCATCTGGCAAATACAAACAGAACCGGCGCAGCCTTTATCTGCACCGCCCGGTTCCTGCAATTTCTGTAAATCAGGCATCGGCTGGAAACCGGAATGCCTGTAAAGTCTATGATATTGTACTCCGCGAGGTTCTGAAAGTCCAGTATTTTATGAAAATCTTAATGAATGAGACGGCATTTTTCCGCTGCCCTGACCAGAAGCGCTCCTTTGGGAAGGGCCAGAAGATCTTTTCTTCCAACAGCTCCCAGTTTGATGGTCAGCACAAAATATATCGGAACCGCCACAAGGATAGCCGCCGCCAGGCAGATCACATTAATATGGATCAACAAATACAGGCCATGATATACGCCGAAGGCCGCCGCCCCCATAATCACTGCGGACCAGCCGGGAAGCAGGAAGGTCTTTATTATCTCCTGCCTGTATTTCAGTTCCTTCCTTACGGAAAAGCCGTTGAGTATGCACATTAAAAGAGAATAAAGCACGGTGGCGATGACCAGGGAAAAAAGTCCCAGCTCCGTCGCCAGCAGCAGCGGAACCAGAACCACAGTCTGGATTACCAGGGCAACCGCCGCATTGACTACGGGCAGATTCACCTTGCCGATCCCCTGGAGCACCGCATTGCTGATAGTGGAAAGGGCGTAGAACACCACGCTGATGCTCAGTGCCGCAAGCAGCCAGGAAACCGTATCCACAGAAGCCTTCTGGGGATATAAAAGCAGTGTGACCGGCTTGGCCAGCACGGCAAGGCCTACGGCGGAGGGAATGGAAAGAAACATGGTTGTTTTTATCGCCGTCCCGATCCGTCTGTTGGTTCCCGCGATGTCCCCCTGGGCAAAGCTTCCTGAAATGCCCGGTATCATTGCCGAGGACATGGCGGAGGCGATGGCGATGGGGATGTTGGCAATCTGTTTTGCCTTACCGCTGAACAGGCCGTACTGGGTATAGGCCTCCACCTCGCTGAAACCCTTTACATGCTCCATAATCCTGGTGTAAATGGTCAGGTTTAAGGAAGTGTTGCAGTTATAGATAAAGGTGCTCAGTATTACCGGCGTCACCATGGTGATGATGATTTTATACACCTCGCCTGTGGTGAGCAGCTGGGAGCTTCGATCCCTTTTTGTTTTCTGGTTGATATATTCTCTGTTGAGAAGGAATATCCCAAACATGAACAGCAGCGCGATAAGTACGCCTGCCCCGGTACCTATGGCGCTTCCCGAAGCGCCGAATACAGCCTGCGTGGTGGTATCCTTCCCGGCAACCGCCTTAATCAGAAGAAATGCCGCAAGTATGCTGACCACCGCATTCAGTATCTGTTCCACAATCTGGGAAAATGAGGTGGGCACCATGGTTCCGTGTGCCTGGAAATAACCTCTCAGCACGCCAAGAAGCCCGGAGAAAAATATGGTGGGCGCAAAAATACGAAGCACCGGCACGGAATTGCCGCCCACCAGGATTCCCGCGCCAAAGAAGGTAAACAGGCTGGCCAGGCCGCCCACGACTACCACATAGCCTATGGCACAGCGGAAAATTTTCTGGGCGTTCCTGTATTCCCTCAGCGCCAGCCTCTGGGCAATCACCTTGGAAATGGCCGAAGGGATACTGTAGGAGGATACTAGGAGTATGATGGTATAAATCTCATAAGCGGAAGAATAATAACCATTTCCTTCATCCCCGATAACGGCAGCCAGCGGGCTTCTGTATAAAATTCCAATGACCTTGCAGATGATTCCGGCAGCCGCCAGGATCCCTGCCTGCATGACAAAGCTGTTGCTTTTTTTATTATTACCCATAAATTAATCACCTGACCAGAATGCATTTACTCCGAAAGCCTGAAGGTAAGCAGCGCATCCAGCCTTCTTTCCACAACCTCATATACGAATATATCCGGCTGCTGCTCATCGATCATTGACTGTTCAAAGCATCCGTTCCAATGGGGCATATAGCTGTAGGAAAAATTGGATGCCAGCACAGGGGCCATAGCGCCTGCAAAGGAGTCCCTCACCAGGAAAAGCCGCCTTGGATCCGGCGCCTCCGACTGGTAAATCAGCTCCGTGGCGTCGATGGCCTGGATCACCGACAGATTGTTGGTGGCGTAGCCCGTCACATCATAGCTTACTTCCGCGGGCTTGTTCTTTTTATAATAGTTCTTCAGATTCATCATATTCGCAAGGTCGTAGCCTGAGAAGTCATTTTGCGAGATCGTCAGATCCTCAACGTCCGCAATTTCCACACCCAGCTCACGAAGCAGCGCTTTTGCGCCGATATAGCCGCCCAGATAATTCCAGTGGGTATCATAATGCCAGTAAAGATCGTACTGATCCTTATAAGCCATCAAATCCTCTCTGGGATAAACGATGCGCACGCCCGTTTCCTCACGCAGATAATTAATCACCTGCTCCGCCCTGGTCAGTTCCCCCCGTTTCCTGATATAATCCGGCAGCTGGGCGGAATAAATGTCTTCCTTATTGGAGGGGATCATGAGAATAAACTCTATGCCTCTGGCTTCCAGATAAGCTTTGGTGCTCAGGATGTTGTCCTTTATCACATCCAGCTGTTCCTGGGTGTACAGGTTCGTTCCCTTATAATCCTCAATACTTCCCTCATCTGTAAAAAATAACCAGTCATTTTTTCCCAACACCACACTGGCGGAGGAGGAATCGCCGAACAGCTTCATGTTCAGGATGCTGTTGGCTTCTATCATCTGGCTCCGGAAAGCCAGGTGGTCGTTATAGTAGCTGTTGTACTGGGATGCATAGTTGTGCAGATTGTCTCTGGTCAGCGCCGGCTTCTCGGCAAGCTGCCTGTTTTCCGTATTTTCTTCGGATATATGAGGCTCCGCAAAATAGTAGACAACCCTGGGGCCTATAATCATCAGGGCAAACAGGATTATCCACACCGCCGCCTTCTTTTTCGTCATGTAGCCATTCCTCCATTTTCAGCAAAAACCGCTGTCAGAAACTGCTGTCACACAGACTGACGCTAATAATCGCAATCATACGGGCCGCCACTAAAATTGCACTCATATGGGCTGCCATTAAAAATTGCAATGTACGGACTGCAGTTAAAAATTCATGTAAATAAATGCACTGTAGGTGCTGCTGACCATGAGCATAACGCTGTAGGCAAGAAGCAGCATGCAGAAAATCAGCTCTGCCGTACTGTTTTTAAATTTCTCCGCCCGGGGGCTGATTTTCACCGCGCACTTCTGCAGTACGCCACAGCCCAGGATACCGCAGGCCGCCAGGAAAAAGGCCCTGTTAGTTACCAGCTCCTGCACCGCAAAACCGGACGCCGTATACATCCAGGGAAGGAACATGCGCTTCAGATACTGCAGCGTAAGCCCCACGTCTCCCACCCGGAAGAAGGTCCAGCCCACACAGAGCACCAGTATCGTGTAAACATGCTTGATTACTTTTGTTTTCTCCAGAAGCTTTCCCAGCCCCAGGCGCTCCAGCACCATGAAAAAGCCATGGAAAACACCCCAGCAGATAAAGTCCCAGCTGGCTCCATGCCACAGTCCCGTGGCCACGAAAATAATGGAGATATTAATGTAGGTGCGCAGCTTGCCCTTCCGGTTGCCGCCCAATGAGAAATACAGGTATTCCCTGAACCAGGAGGTGAGGGAAATATGCCATCTGCGCCAGAAATCCGTAATCGTGGAGGCAATGTAAGGGTAGTTGAAGTTTTCCACCAGGGTAAAGCCAAACATCTTCCCAAGTCCCACCGCCATATCGGAATATCCGGAAAAATCATAATAAAGCTGAAGGGAATAAAAAATAATGGCAATCCATGCCAGCACGCCGTTCACATTTGCCAGATCCAGACCGTAAATCCGGTCTACGCAGGATCCCAGCGCATCCGCAATAATCACCTTTTTTGCCAGACCGTATACAAAACGGCGGATACCCTCTCCCATCAGGGACAGGCTCTGCTTTCTTTCGGTGAGCTGTTTTTCAAAATCCCTGTATTTTTCAATAGGGCCCTGGGTAATCTTGGGGAAAAACGCAAAATACAGAGCCATATTCAGGATGTTTTTCTGGGCGCCGTATTTTTTCTTATATAGATCGATCAGATAGGACATGGCCTGGAAGGTAAAAAAGGACACGCCCAAAGGCAGGGCGATATCCTTCATGGACAGCAACTCCCTGCCTGCAACCTTGTTCAGCGTATTGATGAAGAAGTTAAAATACTTATAATATCCCAGGATTCCCAGGTTTGCCAGGATTCCCAAAATAAGGGCGGTGCGCCTTGCTCCCACCGTCTGCGTCTTATCCATCACCAGCCCCAGCACATAATTGGCCAGTATGGAAACCAGAAGCAGCCACATATATCTGGGTTCTCCCCAGGCATAGAATACCAGGCTGGCCGCGAGTAATATCAGGTTCTGTAGCTTCCTGCTCTTCCCCGCGATTTTATCCAGTATAAACACGATGGGCAGAAACGCCCACAAAAATATCATTGAACTGAATACCATTATTTATTCTCCATCGGTAACTTTCCAGCTTCTCCGCAGCTCCGGGGAAAACAGTCCGCCTCCGGTAATGGCTGTCCGCTTTGCGCCGCTGCTTTATTTGAAAAGATACCTTTCTCTTCTTTTGTACTGCCCGTATCTTCTGAAACTGTTCACTGTCCTGTAATACTATCTTTTCTTATTATATACGGTGAGGGAGTTTTTTCAAAGTCTTTTTGTCAGATCCTTAATAACTTCCCCTGCCGCAATCAGCCCGGCCACGCTGGGAACAAAGGCCGTGCTGCCGGGAATGGAACGCCTTACGGAGGCTTTGTCCTCCTCCAGAGGGCTTTTCGCAGGCGTGCGGGGTTCTTCCCTGGAGTATACCACCTTCAGTTCCTTAACACCCCTGTTCTTAAGTTCACGCCGCATGACCCGGGCAAGAGGGCAGACGCTTGTCTGATAAATATCCGCCACTTCGAACCGGGTGGGATCCAGCTTATTCCCGGCTCCCATGCTGCTGATAACCGGCACGCCTGCTTTTTTCGCCCTGACAACAAGCTCCAGCTTGGCCGCCACGGTGTCCACCGCGTCCACCACATAGTCAAAGGATGAAAAATCAAACTCCTCCGCATTTTCCGGCAGGAAAAAGCATTCCCTTGTCTCCACCTCGGCCTCGGGATTGATGGACAGGATACGTTCCTTCATCACCTGCGTCTTGTATCTGCCCACGGTGTCCAGGGTAGCGATGATCTGGCGGTTCAGGTTGGAAAGCGCCACCTTATCGTTGTCAACCAGCAAAAAATGGCCTACACCGCTTCTTGCAAGCGCTTCCACGGTATATCCCCCCACGCCTCCGATGCCGAATATGGCAACGCGGGATCGGTTTAATTTATGAATTCCTTCCTCTCCCAGAAGAAGGGCGGTTCTTGTGAATTGTTCCTGCATGGCATTTCCTCCGCAGTTTGGACTCCGCATGCGCCGGAAGCTTACTGAACAACGGGGCAAAAGATATCCGGCATATGCGAAGACTTAATTTAAAATATATAATAAGGCATTTTATTATAACATTCTCTCTGGAAATCTGTCTATGAATACATGAAAAGTGAGTGGAAGGGGTAAATGCGGATAAAAGACATGAAAACTGCCAGCAGGGTAATTCTGCTGGCAATTGGCTTTTTTATTTTATTTTTATTTTCTGGACGCTATATTTTCCAGCATTTCAATTTTCTTATGATAAGTCGGTATTCTTTCTGCGATCTTCTCCCTATGTAGCCGTCCCCAAGCCCCACACCCGGAACCTGCCGGCTAGTCTATTTACTCACCAGGTATTCATGCAGCGCCGTCAGAAGCTGCTGTTCTTCTCCTTTAGGGTTCACCAGCTTTAAATCCAGCGCTTTTCCCGTTCCCAGCGCACATACGCCCAGAATGGATTTGGCATCTACCGTATAGCTGCCTGCCGCCAGATCATATTCCCCGTTAAATCTTCTGATGGTATTTACAAATTTCCAAACTTCATCCGCATTTCCAAAACGAATTTTTATTGATTCCATGCTGAATTCCTTTCTTTCTTCATTCCACGCCGTTTCCGGCGCCGGAATGCCCTTCAGGTATTGTAGCTAAAGTTTTCCCCTGTGCTTTCAAAATTATACAGTAATTGGAAAAAATTTCTTATTCCCGTAATTCTGGGCGGTATGGCCATTTCCGCTTCATCCCCCGACTCTCCTCCGTCGGCATCCGCATTTTAAAAACATATATCTCCCGGTCCTTAAGTATCCAGCCGCCATTTTGGCAAACAACGTCAAGACAAACATAAATGCACATGATAAATTAAATGAAACAGTAAAAACTCTAAACAGTTACATTTTCATAACACAACCATGCCCTTTATAACGGGAAACAGGAGGAAAACCACATGGAAAGCCGGGAACAGATTAATGCGGTTTGGCAGATGCAAAACTATATCGAAGGACATCTGGATGAACCGATTACGCTGCATGCGCTTGCAAAGAGCGCAGGCTATTCTCCCTGGCACTGCGCCAGGATTTTCAAAGAGCTTACCGGCAAGGCGCCGTTTGAATATATCCGTATGTACCGGCTCTCCAAAGCGGCCATGGAGCTGAGGGACAATGATATTAAGGTTGTTGATGTTGCGATGGATTTTTTGTTTGACAGCCATGAGGGCTTTACCAGGGCCTTCCGCAGGCAGTTCGGCATGAGTCCGAATGAATATAAGAAAAATACGCCGCCGATTTATCTTTTTCATCCCTGGTCCATACGGGAATATTATTATTGGCTCAGGGATATGCAGGAGGATGCACCGCCGCTTTCCGGGGACTTTTTTATACAGGTGCGCAATTTCCCCAAAAGAAAGCTGCTGTTAAAACGCGGCGTGTCGTCGGATGATTATTTTTCCTACAGTAATGAAAATGGCTGCGATGTATGGGGCCTGCTGTGCAGCGTCAAGGAGGCGCTGTATGAACCAGTCGGCCTGTGGCTTCCTGACACGCTGCGTCCGCCCGGTACCTCACGCTATGCACAGGGCGTTGAATTGCCGGAGGACTACGGAGGAACGATCCCGGAGGGCTTTGATCTCATTGATCTGCCCGAATGTAAAATGATGATGTTTCAAAGCGCTCCTTATGATGATCTTCACTTTGAGGAAGCGATATTAAATTTGTCGCAGATCATCGACGCCTATGACCCCACCCGGTCCGGCTATGAATGGGCGGATGAAGCCGCGCCGCGTTTCCAGCTGGATCCGCAGGGATGGCGGGGCTATATTGAAGCAAGGCCGGTAAGAGAGCTTCCCTGAAAACATCACAAGGAAAGTCAAGTACCCTCCCATTCCTTCTGCTATGCTTATTCCAGAAACGAAAAAAGCCCGCAATAAAGGAGGAAAAAGACATGGAAACACGAGAAAATATCGAAAGGCATTTGAACGTACTTTGTAAGGAAATCGGTGCAAGGCCCACTGGCTCAGAGGCAAATCATACGGCGGTTGAGTATGCGTGCAGGGAATTTGAGCGCGCCGGCCTGGACGTCCTGCGGCAGGAATTTGACTGCATGGACTGGGTGGGCAACGGCGGCATACTCACTGTCGGCGGCAAGGCCGTCCCCATGGCAGCCGCACCTTATTCGCTTCCCTGCAGCGTGCAGGGAGAGCTTCTCTGCGTCAGTTCACGGGAAGAGCTGCGGCGCGCGCCTGTCGCCGGGAAAATCGTTTTGCTTTGCGGTGAGCTGGCATCGGAACCGCTGATGCCCAAAGGCTTTGTCTTCTGGAATCCGGAGGAACACAGGGAAATCATCTCCTTGCTGGAAAACGGCGGCGTAAAGGCGGTGCTTACTGTCAGTCTTTCTCCGGAACGCTTTGTGCCGGTCATTGAGGACGGGGACTTTGAAGTACCCTGCGCCGTGGTTCTTCCGGAAAGCCTGCCCCGGCTATGCAGCGGGCTTCCCGCAGCCCTTACGCTGAACGCGGAACGTCGCCCTGCAAA
Organism: Eisenbergiella massiliensis; assembly: GCF_003435485.1. Taxonomy (NCBI): domain Bacteria; kingdom Bacillati; phylum Bacillota; class Clostridia; order Lachnospirales; family Lachnospiraceae; genus Eisenbergiella; species Eisenbergiella massiliensis. The sequence goes on along the minus strand of NZ_QVLV01000026.1, from coordinate 9,466 downwards.
GGCCGCCAATGTAATTGCCGTCTATGGCAGCGGAAAACATAAGGTATGTTTTTCAGCGCATATTGACACCAAACCGGGAACCCCGGGCGCTTTGGACAATGCCTCCGGCGTAGCCGTTTTACTCGCGATGGCAGAGGAGCTGTCGGGCAGGGAGCTGCCCTACCGCATTGAATTTGTCCTCTTTAACGGTGAGGACCATTATTCTAATCCGGGAGAAATGGCATATCTTGCCGCTTATCTTTCATCACCCTCGGAATACGTCTGCGCGTTTAATATTGACGGGGCGGGCGTAAAGGGACAGGATTTTGCGTACTCATTTTATGAATGCCCGGAACAGCTGACAAGCAGTATTTCCGGTTTCGCAAAGAAGGCGGAAGGCTTTAAACAGACAGAACCGTGGCCGCAGGGAGATCATACCTTGTTTTCTTTTTCCGGCGTTCCTGCAATCTCCATTACCTCCGCCGGAATATTCGCGCTGGCGGACAGCGTGCTCCACACAGAAAACGACACCCTGGAGCTGATTGATTCAAAAAGGCTGGAAACGCTGGTTAAGTTCCTGCTTTATTCTGTTTAAAGAAAAATACAAAGGAGTGGTTTACGGGCAGGTACTTGACCGAAACTCCCTGTCCGTAGAAATAAAACCAGCGGCAGCCGCCTCCTCCATCCCAAGGATGATTCCGGATGGAAGGAAGGCGGCATGCCGCTGGTTCTGGTTCCCCTATGGAAAAACAAGTCTTTTTACAACGCCCTTTCAATCAGCTCCACGCATCTGTCATATCCCAGCGTTGTGCTGTTCAGGCACAGATCATAGTTCATGGGATCTCCCCATTCCCTGTCCGTATACTGTTTATAATAATCCCTGCGCTGTCTGTCCTTCATACGAATGTAATCCTCCGTTTCTACCATGGCGATATTGTCAATCTGGTTGGCGCGTTCTTTACGCTCCGCCATAGAGGAGGCATAAATAAACACATTCAGGCTTCTGCATTTCCCCCGCAGCACCTCGCCCGCGCAGCGGCCGATAAAAATGCAGGGCCCTTCCATGCTAAGGCGGCGTATGGTTTCCGCCTGGGCCTGGTAAATCCGGTAAGGCATCATGCCTCTTTCATTTCCCCGGAAATTTTCCACGGCGGACGCCACAGTATACAGAAGGCTTTTATTTACTTTTTCATCGTTTGCTTTGACCACGCCGGGGTTCAGGCCGTATTTTTCAGCCGCCAGCATGAGAAGCTGCCCGTCATAAAAAGGGATGCCCAGCCTCTCCGACAGCCGTTTCCCGATTTCACGGCCGCCGCTGGCATATTGTCTTTCAATTGTAATTGTTCTCAGATGAGCCATTTTTCCGTCTCCTTTTCTGCTGCCGCAAGGCTGCTGTACTGTCCTGTAACTGTGATTTGCAGCCTCTTGCATTACGCAGTGGCATCTACGAACTGCGAATTGTAAAGCTCCGCGTAAAAGCCGTTCTTTGCAAGGAGTTCTTCATGATTGCCCTGTTCTATAATATCGCCATCCTTCATCACCAGTATGAGATCCGCATCACGGATGGTGGAAAGCCTGTGGGCAATGACAAAGCTGGTTCTGCCTTCCATCAGATGATTCATAGCCTTCTGGATCTGCTGTTCCGTCCTGGTATCCACGGAGCTGGTTGCTTCGTCCAGAATCATGATTTTATTGTCCGCCAGAATAGCGCGGGCAATGGTGAGAAGCTGCTTCTGGCCCTGGGATACGTTGCTGGCATCCTCATTCAGCTCCATCTGATAGCCGCCGGGAAGCGTCTGGATAAACCGGTGTGCATGGGCCGCCTTGGCCGCCGCAATAACCTCTTCGTCCGTGGCATCCAGCCGTCCATACCGGATATTTTCCATAATAGTACCCTTAAACAGCCAGGTATCCTGAAGCACCATGCCGAAAATCTCACGCAGCTCGCTCCGGTTGAATTCCTTTACATTGTGGCCGTCCACCAGGATAGCGCCGCTGTTCACATCGTAAAAACGCATTAGCAGCTTCACCATGGTCGTTTTCCCGGCGCCGGTGGGGCCTACGATAGCCACGGTCTGGCCGGGCTTCACGGAGCAGTTGAAGTTATGGATGATCACCTTATCCGGGTTGTAGCCGAATACCACATTCTGGAAATCCACCCTGCCTTTGGGGAATTCCAGGTGCACCGGATTCTGCGCAAGCTGTTCCTCCTCCTCTTCCTCAAGGAATTCAAAAACACGCTCCGCCGCGGCCGCTGTGGACTGCAGCATGTTGGATACCTGCGCCAGCTGGGTAATAGGCTGGGTAAAGTTTCTTACGTACTGGATAAATGCCTGGATATCACCTACCGTAATGGTTCCCCTCACGGCCAGGATGCTTCCCAGAACCGCCACGGATACGTAGCCCAGATTTCCCACAAAGGTCATGATGGGCTGCATCAGGCCGGAAAGAAACTGGGATTTCCATGCGGACTGGAACAAAATATCATTGGTATCATGGAAGGTCTTTTCCACATCCTCTTCCTTGTTATACGCTTTCACGATATTGTGGCCGCTGTAAACCTCTTCCACCTGGCCGTTGATTTCGCCCAGATATCTTTGCTGCGCCACGAAGAACTTCTGCGATTTTTTTACCACAATCCCAATCAGGCCTGCGGAAATGGGCAGGATGACTATGGCAATCAGAGTCATCAGGGGGCTGATGCTCAGCATCATGATCAGGACGCCGATCATGGTTGTGATGGAGGTAATCAGCTGGGTGATGCTCTGGTTCAGGCTCTGCCCCAGCGTATCCACATCGTTGGTAATACGGGAAAGGACCTCGCCTACCGTTCTGCTCTCAAAATATTTCATGGGCATACGGTTGATTTTTTCACAGATTTCCTGCCGGAAGCGGTAGGCCAGCTTCTGGGAGATACCTGTCATAATCAGCCCCTGTACAAAGGAGAGCACCGCGCTGAGCACGTACAGTCCCAACAGAAGCAGGAGGATATGCCCTATCCGTTCGAAATTAATGCTGCCGGTGCCGGAAACCTTGGCAACCAGGCCGTTGAAAAGCTCTGTGGTGGCTTTCCCCGAAATCTTGGGGCCGATGATGCCGAATATGGTACTGCCCACCGCAAAAATAAGCACTGCCACAAAGGCAGGCCAGTAACGGCCCATATATTTCACCAGTTTTTTTATGGTGCCTTTAAAATCCTTGGCCTTTTCACCGCCCATCCGGGCGCCCGGGCCATGCATTCTGGGGGGTCTTCTCTGTGTTTCACTCATGATGCGCTTCCTCCTTTCAGCTCCGCCTCAGACAGCTGGGAACGGGCGATTTCCTGATACGCCCCGCAGGTTGCCAGCAGTTCCTCATGGGTGCCGATGCCGGCGACTTTGCCGTCATCCAGAACGATAATCTGATTGGCATGAAGGATGGTGCTGATTCTCTGCGCCACAATGATAATGGTGGCGTCCTCAATTTTTTCATGCAGCGCTTTTCTCAGAACCATATCCGTCTTGTAGTCCAGCGCGGAAAAGCTGTCGTCAAACAGGAATATCTTGGGATCCTTGGCGATGGCCCTGGCGATGGACAGACGCTGCTTCTGCCCGCCCGATACATTGCTTCCGCCCTGGGCAATGGGACTTTCATAGCCTTCGGGCTTGCTGTCTATAAATTCCGTGGCCTGGGCGATTTCCGCCGCTTCTATCATTTTTTCATCTGAAATATGGGAACCGCCGTATTTGATGTTGGAGGCGATATCCCCGGAGAACAGATTTCCCTTCTGGGGTACAAAGCCTAACAGGCTGCGCAGCTTATGTTGGGAAATTTCCCGGATATCCACGCCGTCAATCAATATCCGGCCCGCCGTCACATCGTAAAATCTGGGAATCAGGTGGATCAGCGTGGATTTGCCGCAGCCGGTGCTTCCGATAATCGCCGTTGTTTCTCCCGGCTTTGCCGTAAAGCTGATATGCTCCAGCGCATCCTCCGCCGCCCCTTCATAACGGAAAGACACATCCTCAAAGGTAAGCTCGCCCTTCGCTTTTTCCAGCTCACCGTCCCTGGAAGCGGAAGGATCATGGATACTGGGCCGGGTGTCCAGCACCTCCTGGATACGTTCCGCAGCCACGCCGGCACGGGGCAGCATGACGGAAATCATGGTAATCATCAGGAAGGCCATGACAATCTGCATGGTATAAGTAATAAACGCCATCATATCGCCCACCTGGAGGTTTCCCGCATCGATCCCCTTTCCGCCAAACCAGATAATCATAACGGTAATGCAGTTCATGATCATCATCATAAGGGGCATCATAAAGGTCATAACCCGGTTGGTGAACAGCTGGGTTCTCATCAGATCCTTATTAGCTGTTTCAAATCTTTTTTCTTCAAATTTCTCACGGCTGAAGGCGCGGATAACGGGCACGCCGGTGAGTATTTCCCTGGATACCAGGTTCAGCCGGTCAACCAGGGACTGCATTTTCTTAAACTTCGGCATGGCTATCTGCATCAGGATCAAAACCACCACGGAAATTGCCGCAACTGCTACGCCGATGATCCAGCCCAGCCCGGTTCTGGTACTGGCTACCTTAACTATGCCGCCGATACCGATGATAGGCGCATAAAGCACCATACGCAGCAGCATGACCTCTACCATCTGTACCTGCTGGATATCATTGGTGCTCCTTGTTATCAGGGAAGCGATGGAGAATTTATTCAGTTCATTGCTGGAAAAGGAAACCACCTTGGTGAAAACCTTTCCTCTCAGATCCATACCTATTTTTGCCGCCGTCCTGGAGGACAGAAGGCCCGCCAGTATGGCCGCCGCCATCATAAGAAGCGTCAGGCCCAGCATTTTGGCGCCGGTAGAAAGCAGGTAGTTCATCTGCACATCATTCAGGTCCATTCCCATGGCTTCATATTCAGCCTTAATAAAAAGAATGGCTTTCTGGGTGATGATGGAATCGCTCATATCTCCCATTTCCTCAGCAGCCTGTTTTTTCATTTCCTGCAGCTTTGTATCGTCAATTCCCTTTGCCGCCATCATTTCCTTCAGGCCGGCCATGTCCGTCTGCCCGGACTCCTGAATGGAACTGAGTATTACCATAGGCATTCCGAAATCCTTGTTGAGGCGGTCAATCGTTTCCTTATCCGAGGTATTCCGTTCGTAAATGCCGTCCTTCAGATCATAAGCCTGAAGGGCCTCGTTTTTTTCGTCCTCCGTCATAAACAGGGACAGGCTGTCAAAGGTTTCCTCTCTCATTCTTTCAGGGACGGCATTTTCAATACCTCCCTGCTGTATTCCCACGTCCACAATATCCGAGGTGTAGGAAGGCAGCGCCAGGTCGCAATACGCCTGACCTACCAAAAGAAGAATGATTAAAAGGACGGCAGCCTTATGCTCGCCCAGGTGTTTAAACAATTTCCACATTCTTTCCTATTTCTCCTTTCTGCTGTTCCTTCTGTGCCATTCCTTCAAAAACGTCCCTGAAATTACTTTTCCATAATTCCGGGGCACGCTCTAAGAAGGATTCTCCGAAACCATTCCGATGTTTTTCTCCATGATGTCTACCAGCTCCTTCCACAAGGCAAGGAACGCATCCATTTTTTCTTCCCCCATCTCCTCCATCACCCGGTTGATATACTCGGTGGATACCTCCCAGGCGTACTGCCGGGCCTGTTCTCCGGCCTGCGTTAAACGGACATAGGTTTTCCTCCTGTTTTTACAATCAATCATCCGCTCTGCAAGCCCTTTTTCTTCGATGGACTTCAATGTCCTTGACATGGCGGGCGGCGACATAAAGGAACAGCGGGCAAGCTCGGATACACCGATTCCGCTGGCGTCAGGATTCCTCTTCATATAGATATGAACCATCTGAAGAGCCGTGAATTCTCCATGGGTAATGTTTCCAAGCCTTATTCCCATATTCACCCGTCCGTACCGAAATGTTGTTCTCAGCAAATCAATACGCATCTCATCCGTCGTCATTTCCATTCCTTTCCGCGACTGTTTGCAGCTGCAATATTTAACATTGTTAATAGTTGCTTTGGTTAAAGATTATAGTCTCTCCCTGCCTGAAATACAATTCTTTTTTTAGAAAAAAAGTATAAAAAAACTATAAAGAATCCGTCAATCCGCACAAAAAAACTCCGGTAAGCCTTCTGCTGTTTCCCGATAAGCTCCTGCTGTTACTTATTGACATAATCGGATTTATCAGGTAAAATCAAATGAAAGCATGTACTTGCATGGAGGAATGGATGGACGAAACAAGTCAGAAAATAATTGATGCAACAATGACCCTGATCCGGGATAAGGGCTATGTGGCCACCACCACAAAGGATATTGCAAAGCTGGCCGGTGTGAACGAATGTACCCTCTTCCGGAAATTCGGCAGCAAAAAGGATATCGCCCTGACCGGCATTGGGCAGGAGAAATGGCGGGGGAATATTTCCCGGGATATTTTTCAGGATGTGATATGGGAGCTGCAGCCCGATCTGGAAATGTTCATGAGGGCTTATATGGAACGGATTACGCCGGATTTCGTCAATCTTTCCATCGGCCTGCGCGCGCCGCAGCTTTACGAAGAGGCGGCCCCTTATATTATGAAGGTCCCGCAGGCCTTTTTATCCGCCCTGACCGAATATTTCCAGGAAATGCACAGAAAAGGAAAGCTTCCTTCCCTGGACTTCCCCAGCCTGGCCATGACAATTTTTTCCGCCACCTTTGGTTTTACTTTTTTAAAGGCATCCTTTGAGCAGAAGCTGTCGCCGGAGGATAAGGACGGATTCATACGCAAAAGCGTGGAATTGTTTATCAGCGGAATTCCCCATTGTTAAGCAAAACGGATGGGAAAGAGATTTTTATATCTGGATGACAGGACAGTCAAACTCCACACCGCAAGCAACGGGGCATCAAATTTGAAACGCCGTGAACAGCGGGGTATTTGGTCTACGCTCCGTTTCGGTCGGTGCAAAACATATGCCGCTGGCGCATAGCACCTCTCGCGGCTGCCCCTAATTGGAAAGTGCATCCGTTCGGCTCGTCGCCCGCGGAAATAATTAGTACCCGCAGTCCCCGGACTGCGGCTGTTACCGAAACAAATCAGCGCTGCCTGTATGCAGGCGGCGCACTTTTATCAGCGCTATGCAAGCGAGCGCATGCATTCATATAAATTTATATAAAGGAGGCTGAAAATAATGCAGATAACCGGAGCCCAACTATTTGTAAAAGCACTGCAGGCGGAGCAGGTGGACACCCTGTTTGCCTATCCCGGCGGCCAGGCAATCGATTTATTCGATGCGCTGTATGGAGCCGCTGTACCCAAGGTTATCCTGCCCCGCCATGAACAGGGTCTGGTACACGCTGCGGACGGCTATGCGCGTTCTACCGGGAAAACAGGAGTATGTCTGGTAACCAGCGGGCCTGGAGCCACCAATCTTGTAACGGGAATCGCCACCGCCAACTATGACAGTGTCCCTCTCGTATGCTTTACCGGGCAGGTTCCCACCGGGCTGATAGGAAACGATTCCTTTCAGGAGGTGGATATTGTGGGCATTACAAGGAGCATTACAAAATATGCCGTAACGGTACGCAGCCGCGAAGAGCTTGGCAGCATCATCAAAAAGGCCTTTTACATTGCCGCCACAGGAAAACCGGGCGTTGTATTGGTAGATATCCCCAAGGATATCCAGAAGGCGATGGGCAGTGACAGCTATCCCGACACCGTGGAAATCCGCGGATACCGGCCGAAGCCTTCTGTACACATCGGTCAGCTGCGCAAAGCGCTGGAGCTTCTGAACCGCTCCGCCCGCCCCCTTTTCCTGGTGGGCGGCGGCGTCAATATCGCGCGGGCCGGCAGGGAAATGACCCGGCTTGCCGAACTGACAGGGGTTCCCGTCGTTTCCACCATCATGGGAAAGGGCGCCGTTCCCTCCGGTCACCGCCTGTATGTGGGAAATATCGGCATACACGGAAGCTTTGCCGCTAATCTGGCCGTAAGCAAATGTGATTTGCTTTTCTCCATCGGAACCCGGTTCAACGACCGCATTACCGGAAGGACCGAAACTTTTGCCAGAGAAGCTTCCATTGTCCACATCGATATTGACGCCGCTTCCATTTCCAGGAACATTTCCGTAGATATCCCTGTTGTGGCCGATGCAAAAAGCGCAATCTCCGCCCTGCTGGAAAAGGCAGAGCCGCTTCCTACCGGGGAATGGCTGGCGCAGCTTGAGCGCTGGAAGCAGCAGCATCCCCTGCGCATGAAGCCCTCTGCCCTTTCTCCCCAGGCCATTCTGCAGGCGGTCAATCACTGCTTTGAGGACGCCATTATCGCTACGGATGTGGGACAGAACCAGCTTTGGGCAACGCAGTTCCTTGCGCTTGATGAGCACCGCAGGTTCCTGACCTCCGGCGGGCTGGGCACCATGGGCTATGGACTTCCGGCAGCCATTGGGGCCAGCCTGGGAAATCCCCGCACAGATGTCCTTGTGATCACAGGCGACGGCGGCATGCAGATGAATCTGCAGGAACTGGCAACTGCGGTTGTTTATGAGCTTCCTGTTATCATCTGTATTTTTAACAACAGCTGCCTGGGGAATGTACGGCAGTGGCAGGAGATGTTTTATCAGAGACGCTATTCCTCCACCTGCCTGCGGTACCGGAAAAGCTGCCCTGTCCCCTGCACCGGCCCCGGGGAAAACTGTCCTGAATATACGCCGGATTTCATCAGGCTTGCGGAAAGCTATGGCGCCAGGGGCATCCGGGTAACCACTCCTGAGGACATAGAACCGGCGCTGCTGGAAGCCAGGAACAGGAAAAACGGCCCCACGGTTATTGAATTTATGATTGAAAGAGAAGAAAATGTCATGCCCATAGTCCCGGCGGGGAATTCTCTGGGCGATATGATTCTGGGAGAGGAGGATAATGTATATGGAAAAAAGATGGATCAGCCTGCTGGCAGAGAATGAGGTAGGGGTTCTGGCAGGCATTACAGGCCTGTTTTCCGGAAAATCCTATAACCTGAACAGTCTTACCGCAGGCCCCTCGGAGGACCCTTCCATCTACCGGGTTACCATCGGGCTGACCGGTGACGACCGCACCTTTGAACAGATTAAAAAGCAGCTGAACCGGAGCGTTGAGGTAATCAAGGTAATGGATTTTACCGGGATTCCCGTACATTTAAAGGAGCTCATGTTCCTCCGGGTCAGCGGCTGCAGTCAACAGGATATGACGGAGCTGTTCAGACTGTCCCAGGTTCTGGGTACCCTGGTGATTGACTATGGTCCGTCTGCCGCGCTGCTGCAAAGTGTACAGACAGAGCGGAAAAATGACGATCTGGTATCCCTGTTTCAGTCCCTGTTCCCCGGACGGATCGAAATTGTGCGCGGCGGGAGCGTGGGGACGGAGGCGATCAGCCTTCGCGGAGAATAAGGTTTCTGGCGCTGAAGACAATCGAGTAGGAGAAAATTTCTCTGATTAGAGAAATTTTCGACCTCTCACACC